>JBNGDK010000036.1:15111-21808 GCA_049975405.1 Candidatus Methanospirareceae archaeon | reverse complement strand
ATCCTTCCCCCCACTTTTCTTATTTCCGATTGGATGTGGGTGCACGCAGCGATAGGCTTTTACATACTTTACGGTAGTTGAGTATCATGATCGGATCGTGTATGCGTGTCGGTACGTGCTGGCAAAAGAGCGGAATGAGAATAACCTTGTTGCGGCTCCTGAGCTTTACGGTGATTCTCATGCTGATAGTCCTGCCAGCGCAGGCTTATACCACAGAGGTGCAGGTTGTCAAGTTCGCTTCCGACAGCATCTCGATCATCAACGAGACCACGATCAATTACTCGTGGATGGAAGCGAACCTGCCGGTCTACGGCGATGGCATGACGCACTACTATCACCAGGGACCTACCTTCGATCCCTCCAACCTCTGGGATCCCGGGGAGATCATCAACATCGAGTCCCGTGACTTTGGGGCTGCGCAAGGTACTGACGTCAAGGACCTCTGCGAGCTCGTTGGCGGCATGGCTGCCGGCGATTGGGTGAAGATCAAAGCTTCCGACGGGTTCTTCAAGAGCTTCGACTATGACGATGTTTACCTGCCGGAACCCCAGCTGGGAAGGATGGTGATCGCCTGGTATAATCCGACCTACGGTGGCTACCCGCCTGCCTACGACTCTGGCCTGCGGCTCATATTCTTCGCGAATACCACCAACCCCGCTGGGAAATACGTCTTCGGGAATTGGGACATGCATGAGACACTAGCAGAGAATCGCTGGCATTATTATTATGGAAGCGGAACCTTATGGCCGTCTTCAAGCGGGCTCTCGGTGTACTTCGTAAATAGGCTGGAGATCTACAGCAGATTAGCCGCCCCCAAGATCTCAATTATCGAAATCTTACCTGCGACTGCTGTGTTGTTTGTGGGCGATACAAAGCAGTTCGGAGTTAGCGCCCGTGATCAATACAATAGCGAGCTACCTGGAATCATCTGCACCTGGTCGAGCAGCAACGAGACCGTGGGGACTATTACCAGCACTGGCCTGTTCGAAGCTCATGCCGTTGGGACTACGACGATCACCGCGACGAATGGAACGATAGAGGGCACGGCGACCATAACCGTGGAAGAAGAGCAAATTCTGAGCTCCATTTCCCTCTCACCCTATTTCCCGGCCCTGTACAACGGCGCTACACAACAGCTCAAGGCAACCGCGTACGATCAGCATGCGAACGAAATATCAAACATCAGTTTTGTATGGACGAGCAGTAACGAATCGGTCGGAACCATCGATCTCGATGGCCTGTTCCAGGCACTGGCGCCCGGTACCACCGAGATAACAGCCACAAACGGCAGTATCAACGGATACACCATCGCAACGGTGCTTCCTATACCACTCACGCTTTGGGGGCCGTATGTCACGAATACCACCACAACCTCCGCAACCATCAACTGGAAGACCGAAAATGCTACGACCGGTACGGTAACGTACGCAAATGAATCGTATTACGCGCAATACGAAGACTATGACCGGGCTGTTGATGCGGGTGAGGAAAAACAGCTCTATCACCTCACGCTCAACAATCTCACGCCTGATACAGGTTATCACTACCAGGTGGAGATCGAGAATCGCTCTACCGGCGATTGCGCCTTCAGGACTTTTCCACTTAACGGATCTTTCACCTTCGTTGTCTATGGCGACTCGCAAGAGCCGCAGGGGGATCCCAACGTCACACAACTGAACCGGCACAAGCTCGTCGCTGACCGCATCGCCGGGGAGGAGAACGTGACGTTCGTGCTCCATCTCGGCGATCTGGTGAACGATGGCGGAAATCTCGAAGAATGGAACCGGTTCTTCGAGGCGGCATGCGCAATGATAGCCACGACCACCTTCTACCCCATACTCGGGAATCACGAGTACACCACCTACAGTGGAGCCGGCGAGGCCGTGCAGAACTATTATGATGCCTTCGATGTACCGGAATGGTACTCGTTCGATTGCGGCGATGCCCACGTCACCGTCCTCGATAGTAACACTGATGCGGCGAACATGACAGCGCAGACCGCATGGCTCCGCAACGACCTCGCAACGAACGCGACCTGGAAGTTCGTCGCGTTCCATCACCCACCGTACAGCTCGAGCGATAAGAATTACGGCGGCTGGACTGACCTGCGTGAGCTCTGGTCGCCGCTGCTCATGAATAACAGCATAGCGGCAGTGTTCAACGGCCATGTACACGCCTATGAGCGCTTACGGGCGAACGACAGCACCTACGTCGTCACTGGAACCGGCGGTGGTCCTCTGTACGATCTCAGAGAGCCGCGGATACCTGAGAGCCAGGCCAGTCTCGAGGACACGCTCGGGTACGTGAAGGTAACGGTAAATGCGGATCATAAGACGGCCAGCGTATCGTTTGTCCGAGTCGCCACCATCTCAAACGGTCGCATCACGCTTCTCGAGCCACAATCGGTCTTCGAGCACTTCGACCTGTGGTCCAACCCCGCATTGGAGCCGCTTGATACCGGGCCTACTTCTAATCCTTACCCCGTCATCTCAGGCACGCATACCGGGAACATCACGATCCGCGCTGACCGTGACCTGCACGTGAACGCGCTCTACACCCATCCCTGTCCCGGTACCGGCGGTCATACCGAATTCGTGCGGATCGAGAACAGCACGTGGAACATCACCATGAATTGGACGGGATACCACGGAGACGGGCACAGGATCAAATTCGACGCGCCATTCACGCTCTCGGCCGGCAACACCTACAAGTATACCATTACCACTGGCTCGTATCCGCAGATCTTACATACGCGCAACCATACGACGCTCGACGGCAGTTTGATCACCTGCACGGAGTTCGTGGACGCGAATAACCGGCGATACACCGATTGGGTCCCCGCACTGCGATTGGAGTACTGCGAATGAAGAGCCTCGTGATGCTGATGGTCGTTATCTGGATTGGGGCCGGTGCACTGCTCGCCACGGCTCCCGGCTGGGCTGCTGGTACGACCGAGCTGCATATCGTGAAGTACGCAAACGATGACAGTACGATCCTCAATGAGACAACCGTGGATTACGTGTGGATGATGAACAATCTCGACATCTATGGCGATGGCGTGACGCATTACTACCATCAGGGCCCGATCTTCCAGAAGGCCTGGGAGGAGATTCATCCCAACGAGACCTGGAACCTCGAGCGGGATAAAGGGAATCCCGAGGAGGACGTGAACGTGCTCACGAAGGATCTGGGTGCCGTGAAAGGAACGGCCGTGAAGGATCTCTGCGAGCTCGTTGGCGGCATGGCCGGAAATGATACGATAGAGATCAAAGCCGTCGACGGGTTCTTCAAACAGTTCCCCTACGAGACCATCTACGAGCCCGAGCCGCGGCAGGGACCGCTCGTCGTTACCTGGTACACAAAAAATGCTTCGGAGAGCAGCCCAGAAGAGGGCTTTGTGGACGATGGCTACTCGAGCGGCATGCGATTGGTCTTCTTCGCCGATACCTCCACGAATCCCTGGAAAAAACACGTATTCGGCATAAACGATATGAGAGCATGCATCCCAGAGGACTACTGGCATTATTACCAGTATCCCGATTATCCCACCACCACCGGATTGGCGGTAAAGTATGTAAACCGCATCTTCATACTTAGCGCACTCGAACCTCCGGTGCAGGACGGCGGAACCGGGGACTCAACCAGGGGTGGTGGAGGGTCAAGTGCCAAAACTACACCCACACCAGCACCCTCGTCTTCCGCAACACCAACGCCCACGGCAGTGACCGACGCTTCTCGGCTCGTTCCGTTCCTGAAGGCGAACGAAGAGGTAGCGATGAGCTTCGCGCCACTGAACGTGTCCGTTATTACGCTCAGATCCGCTATGAACGTCAGCGACGTTTCGGTTACCGTGAAACATGTGGAGAAGCCCGCAATGCGCCCTCCGCCGCCCGGTAGTGTTTACCGGTATCTCGAGATAACGATTAAGAGCGCCGAGAGCGCGCAAATCGGCGGCACGATCGAGTTCATGGTGGCAAAAGCCTGGCTCGATGACAATGATATCGGAGAGATCGTGCTCCTCAGGTACGAAGAGGCAAAGGGCTGGTTTGCACTCCCCACCTCCAGAGCTGGTGAGGACACTACCACCGTCTATTACGAAGCTGATGCGGCTGAATTCTCGCTCTTCGCGATCACTGGCGAATCGAAGACAGCATCAACGCCTGCTCATTCGCCCACCAGTACCGCTACGCCGTTCGCTACGAGTACCGCGACAACCACGGTTTCCACCTCCTCTCCTGACCAGTCGCAGCTGCCGGAAGAGCAGGGTGTGTCGGTACCGGGATTTGGAACGTCACTGTGTGGTATGAGTATGATAGCGCTCTTCGCGTATAGACGCATCCAAAAAAGGAGGAAAAAGAGATGATGTACAGAAAAGCAAGAATAGTGTTCGTGCTGCTTCTGCTATTGGTCTGCGCGACGTCTCTTGTTCTTGCAGATCCAACAACAGAAGTGCACCTGATCAAGTACGCTGAGAACGGCTCCATCATCAGCGAATGTACCGTCACGTACCAGTGGCTGGAGCAGAACCTGCCGGTCTACGGCGATGGCATAACGCACTACTATCACCAGGGGCCGATCTTTGAAGGTGATAAGTGGGACCCGAACGAAACGGCGAACTTTAAGGATAAGGGTGCGGTGAAGGGTACGGATATCAAGGATCTGTGCGAACTCGTGGGCGGTATGGCGCCTGATGATGAACTGATGATCCACGCGTACGACGGTTATCACGTGGAATTCGGATACACGAACGTCTACGAGCCGCTGCCTCGACAGGGGCCCATAGTGCTCTGCTGGTACTGCGGTGAGGATATCATCGGGATCGGTGAGCACCAGGGGACGGGCTATCCACCTGATTACTATACCGGCATGCGGCTCGTGTTCTTCGCCGATAACAGCAGCAACGCCGAGGGGCTGCACGTCTTCGGGAACGGGGACATGCATGAATGCATCCCGGAAAAAACACAGCACTTCTATGAGCTCTATCCCTCCACTAACGGCTTCTCGGTGAAATGGGTGGATGAGCTCAGGATCTACACGGGCGGCTATACCGGCGAACACGGTGATGTAGCAAAAACTATGCCGTCACCTACACCCACATCACGAGCTGTTCCGGGATTCGAGCTCGCCATTACACTCGGATGCCTGGCGCTGCTCAGCGTTGCACTACGAAGAAGGAGACAGACCTGATGAGCAGAAATAGCAGAATCCCCGGCTGGCTCATTATCGCGATCGTGGTGATTGGTATCGCGGCCATCGCGGGCGTTGCAGCCGTTACTTATCTTGAGCTGTTCAATGCACCGGCAGAGCAGATCGAATGGAACATGACGGTGGTCGGTAGCGACGGCGAGGAGAAGGTGCTGACCTTCGAGGAGATTATCGCCATGGAATCGCACGAGAGCTTTGGCGGGTTCTTCACCACGGTGGGCACGATCCAAGGACCCTTTGAACTGAAAGGCGTGCCCTTAGCGGACATTTGTGAGCTCGTGGGCGGTATTGATACCACAAATACCGTCTGGGTATCCGCACCGGATGGGTACCTGATGGTCTTCACCTATGATCAGGTTATCAACGGCGAGTTCCGTACCTTCGACCCCGCCACCTTCAAGGAGGTGCCGCACGAGGAGCTGACGATTATCCTCGCATTCCAGCAGGATGGCGCACCGCTCCCCGATAACTATGGCAAGCCGCTCAGGATCGCGATCGTGTCCTCACGCGACGATTACATCACCGAAGGGCACTACTGGGTTATGTGGGTGGATCGAATCGAGGTACGAAGTCTTCCCGTCAAGCTCCCGCCTAGCCCATGACACTGCTGGGTTATGTGGGTGAGTAAAAAAACGGAGTAGAATGAATGAGAACAACCAAATTGCTTATCATACTGATACTCGCGCTCGGTGTAGTGCTGAGCGCCGCATGTCTCGACGAAGATGAAGAGCAGACGAAGGTGAAGGTCATCTATGCAGGTAGTTTATTTGTCCCCTTTGGCGCGCTGGAGCAAGCGTTCGAGAGCACGTATCCCGGCATAGACGCTGAACTGGAAGGACACGGGAGTATCCAATCGATTCGGCACATAACGGAAATACACGAGGAATTTGACGTGATTGCTGTCGCTGACGATTCTCTGATCCCGGCCATGATGTATCCCGAATACGCGGACTGGTATGTGCGGTTCGGCGAAAATCAGATGGTGATCATGTATTCGAATACGAGCCTGTATGCAGACGAAATAAACGAGTCAAATTGGTACGAGATCCTCGCGCGACCCGGGGTTACCTTCGGGTTCTCGAACCCTATGCTCGATGCAAGCGGCTATCGCACGTTGACCCTCATTCCGCTTGCTGAGCTGTACTATGAGGATCCAATGATCTTCGATGAGCTGATCGCACAGCATTTTCAGCCCACAGTCGAAGTGCTCGAAGAAGAGGACGGGCGGTACTCGGTGATCGTGCCCGAGATCTTCGAGCCGCAGGGCGATAAAATCGCGATTCGTGGCGGGAGTGTACAGCTACTCGCACTGCTCGATTTCGGCGGGATCGATTACGCCTTTGGCTATAAAAGCGTCGCGTTACAGCATGGCCTGCGGTACCTGGAGTTGCCGCCTGAGCTCGACCTGAGTTCGGCAGAATACAGTGAATATTACCGCCAGGTAACCGTTAAAATGGGCTTCCAGCGGTTCAAATCGGTCGAGATCGATCGC
>JBNGDK010000036.1:0-15011 GCA_049975405.1 Candidatus Methanospirareceae archaeon | reverse complement strand
CAGATAAAACGGGAGAAGATCTATCTCTTCTCACTCCTGATAGGGTCCGTTCTCGTCGCGTTCGTCGTGATCACGCTGGGGAATATGTATTTCCAGCAGGCAGAGGACATCCCAGGGCTCATAGCAATCAGTGTGGACCCTGTGGTGCTCAGATCCATCTGGATCAGCCTCTCTATGGCTTTCGCCGCGACGATGGTTGCCTTTATCTTCGGCGTGCCCCTGGCCTATTTCCTCGCACGCAAGAACTTCCGGGGCAAGAGTATCATCGAAGGCATCGTGGACGTGCCGCTCATGATTCCGCATATCGTCGCTGGTATTGCACTCTACGGCGTCTTCATGCGCTACGGCGTAATTGGCCAGCCGCTGCGTTCACTCGGCATCGTCGTGACGGACGCGTATGCAGGGATCGTGATCGCAATGCTCTTCATGAGCCTCCCGTATCTCGTTGATACCGCACGCGAAGGGTTTAAAGACGTAGATCCGCGCCTGGAGAATGTCGCACGCTCTCTCGGCGCGTCTCATTGGCGTACGTTCCGCGAGATCTCCTTCCCGCTTGCCTTTCCCTCGATACTGAGCGGCGCGATACTCACCTGGGGGCGCGCGATCAGCGAGTTCTCCGCCGTTCTGGTCCTCGCATATCACCCCATCTCCGCGCCGATCCTGATCTACGAGAAGTTCACCTCGTTTGGATTGCGTATGTCACGCCCGATCTCCGTGCTGCTTATAACGATCTGTCTGGTGATATTCATCGTGCTGCGGTTGCCACGCTGGAGAAAACGGTAAAGAACGATGATCGTCGTGAAGGACGTGTACAAGGACTGGAAAGAGTTCAAGCTGCAGGAGATCAACCTGGAGGTAAAGCAGGGCGAGTATTTCGTCATCCTCGGCCCTACAGGCGCGGGTAAAACGTTACTCCTCGAGACCCTCGCCGGCTTCTATATCCCTGATCACGGCGAGGTCTGGCTTGAAGGGCACGAGGTCACCTGCGTCCCCGCGGAGAAGCGGGGCATTGGGTTCATTTATCAGGATTATTCGCTCTTCCCCCACAAGACCGTGGAGCAAAATATCCTCTTCGGGCTGCGGATGCAGAAGGCATCAACAGTGGAGGCGAACCGCAAGCGAGTCCGTGGGATCATGGACTGGCTGAATATCACGCATCTCGCGCACCGGTATCCCGGCACCTTGAGCGGCGGCGAGCAGCAGAAGGTCGCGATCGGGCGCGCGGTTGCCATAGAGCCCTCGATACTGCTCCTCGATGAGCCGCTCTCCGCACTGGATCGGCGGACACAGGATTACATGCGCGATGAGCTGAAACGGGTAAAAGCCGACTTCGGGATCACCATGGTGCACGTGACGCACGATCAGACAGAGGCGATGCTGCTCGCGGATCGTATAGCCGTGATGATGCGGGGCCGAATTGTGCAGGTGGGGACGCCCCGCGAGATCTTCAACCAGCCGCTGAACGAGGAATTAGCGGACTTCGTTGGTATCGAGAACATACTAAGCGGCGCGATTCGCAGCAACGACCACGGGATGGCAGAGATTAAAGTTGATTCGGACACTGTGGTCTACGCCGTATCTGATTTCCGTGACGGTGCGGTCAAGGTGTTCGTACGGCCGGAGCATATCATCCTCTCAAAGCACGTGGATCAGAGCAGTGCCCGAAACGTCATGAAAGGGCACATAGCGCGTATACATGAGGTGGGACCGGTGATCCGGGTCAAGCTGGATAACGGGCTCGTCGCGCTCATTACCTGGCAAGCACGGGACGAACTCAACCTGCATCAGGGTGATGAGGTCTACGCAACCTTCAAGGCAACTGCGGTGCACGTGGTGCGGGCGTAGTAAGAGCTTACAGATGTATACGATATACTCAATCCCGGTTGTCTATAGCCGCGGTAAGCAAGCATGAAAAATCCTTAAAACCACGCCCCAGTTTGATCTGCTCATCCGCAGAGAACTCTATAAGTAACTTATTGGTTCTCTCAACCACGAGGTCATCAAAGGTAAAGGTATCAAAAAAAGCTCTCAGTCGTTCCATCAAATCCGGAAAGTCGCCCGCTTGTCGTTCGAGCTTATCACGCTCTCCCAACTTGATAAAGATAGCGCCCCATTTATCCCGCTTGTATGCGAGTTCACGATAATCGCGCGTCGAGAATTTTGACGGTCTTTTCCTGCTCACGTTCATCATTTCACTCCGCGACCCGTCTTCGCAATTCAGTCACCAGCTCGGCCCGTACGCTCGCGTTCCGGTCGCCGCCGCAGACCATGCCGCGGACACCGAGGATGTCGGGGTTGATCGCCTTGATCGCCGGAAGGTCCTCAAAGGTCAGCGCGCCGGCAAGCGCGGTGTCCAGCCCCAGTGCTTTCGATTCCGCCACGAACGTCCGAAGCTCGTCTTCACCAAGGAACTCCAGGGTCGACCGGCAGTCTTTGATGCCCGTGTCCACCATGGAGACGTCGATGTTCACCGCGTTACCGATCTCCGTGATCGCGAAGGGTGAGATCGAGTTGATACGTTTATAATCAGAATAGAAAGCCGCAACCACTTTCTTCGCAGGATCATACTCTTTCACCGCTCTGACCACACCCGCAAGCAGCTCGATCGCTTGCTCGCTCGTCGTTATCTTGAATAAACCAACTTTGACGTAATCCGCGCCGACGGAGACCGCAGCAAGAGCGGCCAGTGAGGCTGTACCGGGCTTGAAATCGAAATCGCCGATTGCCGCGCTCAGCTCCAGCCCGTTGCCGCCCTCCGCCATCACCAAATCCTTGATCGCCTTGATCACCCAGGGGAAATTCGCGCCCAGCGAGCCCTCTTTCGGGTTCTTCACGTCGACTATGTCCGCCCTGCCACGGATCACCGCTTTCGCCTCCTCTACATCCCTCGGACTTACCAACAACTTCATCTTTATCGCGCCTCAACTCTTCCTTACTTACTTACTTCCTTCCTTACGTTCCGCTTCGTTTCTCCCTTCTTTACGCTCGCTTTAATACCTTAACACCTTGTGCCGTTCCCACATGAACCTCAGCGGCGTTCGTGAAGATCCCGTGCTCGACCGCGCCAACGAGAGCGGAGAGTGCCACGCTCAGCTCTTTCGGATCACGAATAACACCGAAGTCCGCATCAAGGATGAGATTGCCGTGCTCGGTGATGAAATAACCGCCGCGGCTGCCATCGAGCCGCACTACGGGCTTACCGCCGAGCGCGTTCACCTGCTGCGACACGACCGTTACCGCATAAGGCAGCACTTCGATCGGGACTGGCCGGTAAAGTTGGTCTACCACTTTCCCATTGTCCACGCAGATGATAAACTTCTGCGCCGCGTAGGAAACGACCTTCTCGCGCGTCTGCGAGCCCCAGCCACCCTTTATCAGATTGATGCGCGTATCGACCTGATCTGCTCCGTCAATGCCGAGATCCAGCGTCGGATGCGCAATTAACGACGTGAGAGGGATGCCACACTCAATGGCTAACTGTTCCGTTCGCAACGAGGTAGGCACGCCAAGAATCTTGAGCCCCTCTGCCTTTACACGATCGCCCAGCAGTCGGATCACACGCTCCGTGGTCGAGCCCGTGCCGAGCCCTATGACCATCCCGTCCTTGACCTGCGAGGATGCAGATTCGGCGGCGCGGTCCTTTCCCTGGCGCTTGATCGTCTCACTCATCACCCTACTCTCCGGTTCTCCGTACGCCAATAAGAACTTATTGGTTTACTTTACTACCGACCAATCACGAAGAGCAGCCCCTACGGAAGCACTTATGCCGATTCGCGCTCTTGGTTATAGTATAGTAGATAGTTGAGAGCGGCATGCAGGTGGGCAGCGTGGAATGGACCGAGAAGTACCGGCCCAAACGGTTACGAGACGTCGTGGGTAATGAGAAAGCGCTCGATGAGTTGCGCGCGTGGGCCGAGAACGTCTTCAGACCGAAGGCGAAGAAGGCCGCACTGCTCCACGGGCCTGCAGGTTGCGGTAAAACCTCCGCCGCTTACGCGCTCGCTGCCGAGAGAGGCTGGGAGGTGATCGAGCTCAATGCCTCTGATCAACGCAATGCCGGCGTGATCAGAAGCATCGTCGGGCCCGCATCCACGAGCACGACCTTCACGCATCGACCGCGGTTGATCATCCTGGACGAAGCGGACAATCTGCACGGCAACGAGGATCGTGGCGGCACGAAAGCGATCTCCGAGATCGTAAAACTGAGCACCCAGCCGATCATCCTCACGGCCAACGACCGATACAAGATAGCCGCGGGCTTAGTCCGGAATTGCAGAGTAATTGCGTTCCAGCGGATAAAACCGGGCACGGTCTTCAGGATACTGAAACGGATCAGTGAGCAGGAGGGCATAAAGATCGAAGACGGGGCACTCATTGCACTGGCCAAGAACGCGCATGAAGATCTGCGGTCCGCGATCAACGATCTGCAGGCGCTCGCGATGGCTGAAACAGGAGAGGGACAGATCTCCGATGCTGATATAACGACCGGCGGCCGGGACGTGGAGGAGGATATCTTTACCGTGCTGCGGATCGTCTTTGGCGCAGAAGACAATGAGCTACAACCAGCACTGGTCGCGCTCCGCAACCTGGACAAAACGCCGGACGAGAGCATCCAGTGGATCTATAAGAATTTTACCTATGAGTACGACCCCGCGAGCTTTTTACACGGGCTCCACTACCTCAGCCGCGCGGACCTGTACCTGGGCCGTGTGCGACGACGCGAGAATTACAGGTTCTGGCGCTACGCCTCGAGCGTAATGGCCGGCGGCGTGCTCGCGGCAAAGACGCTGCAACACGACAGACGAGCGACGCACCGAGAAGGCTGGGAGCACCGGAAGCAGCGCTATTTCAAGACGCCCTGGATGCATGCAAAGCTTCCGGACGGCGAGGAGCGGCATGCCGGCGCGATGCAGGACGCGCTCGCACGGCGGATCGCGACCTGCAGTAAAATATCCAGGAGCTACGCGTTATTCTCCGTCGTGCCCGTCTTACCCGTACTCTTTGCTGATGAGCGCAAGGCCGCGGAGCTGACAGCCACCTTGCAACTAGACGTGCCCGAGATAACGTTCCTGCTCGGTGATACCGAGGACACAACAAAAGAAAAAGCAAAGCAGATTCACCAGAAGGCCGCTGAACTCCTTACAGAACGAAGAAAGGCACGGGCATTTGAAGAGGAACAGGGGGTTACCGCTGCGGTACACGAGACAAAACGAATTACTGCTGCGGACGAAACGAGAGCTGAGACCGAGGCGGAAACGGAAGTAAAGAGCCAAAAAACGCTGACCGATTTCTTTTAAATGATCGATCGCGCAAAAACAAGTAGAGGGGAGATATGTAATAGGATATGAACGCCTCTAACCCGTCAATTTCCAAACGGCATGTACTTTGGTTCAGCTGGTTTAGCTTCATGATACTTGGCAGCTACCTCATACCCTACACCATTTTGAATCACGTCCCTAAAATGTACGGAGCTTACTTGTTTTGGGTCATGATAACACTCGTGGTAATTGTCTCTGCTAGTGCACTTACGATGCCGTGGAGGGAGTGAGATGATTGCGCCAGTGCACCTGTATACTGCGGTTGGGGTCTTCTTTCTTTGCATGGTCATAATCGCACACTACGGGCACGTTAAAACCGGCAAAGGCGTGGAAGAGTATTATATAGCGGGCAGAAAGAGTGGTGGGCTCGTATCGGCGTTAACCTACAGCGCTACCACCTACAGCTCCTTCATGCTGGTTGGTCTCGTCGGATTCACGTGGGCTGGCGGCGTAGGCGCACTGGGCTTCGAGTTAACCTACCTCATGGGAACAGCACTCCTCCTCGTTATCTTCGCTCCACGGTTCCTTCTTGCAGGGCGAAGGTGGGGGTACGTCACCCCGACCGAGCTGCTCAGCCACAGATATGAGAACAGAGCGGTGGGCATTATCGCAACCCTGCTCTGCTTGACCTTCCTGATTCCTTACATCTCAGTACAAGCCACCGGCTCAGCCTACCTGATGAGTATGCTGACTGGCGGTGGGATACCCGCCTATCAAGCAGGCCTTTTCGTCATAGTTGTCTTCATTGCGGTGCTCGCATGGTGGGGTGGCATGCGCGGCGTGGCCTGGTCTGATGCGGCACAGGCGCTCGTCATGCTGGTAACCTCGACCGCGCTTCTCTTCTTCCTTGTCCACCTGCTGCTTGGTGGCTGGAGTGCTTTCTTCACAACGCTGGAAACCGAATACCCGACGCTGTTAACCACACCGGGACCGAACGCATACTTCAATTTCCCCAAATTCCTGGGTCTTACCCTGCCGTGGTTCTTCTTCGCGCTCACGAACCCACAAGTGTCCCAGCGGCTCTTCATCCCTAAATCCCTGAAGTCCGCACGAACCATGATCTGGGGGTTTCTCATATTCGGGTTCATATACACGGTCATAAGCACCCTCTTCGGACTGATGGGGCACGTGCTCTATCCCGCTTTGGCCGATCCCGACCTGGTGATGCCCACGCTGCTCGCTGAGAAGACTCCAGCTATCGCCGCCTTGCTCATCACGCTCGGCATACTCGCTGCGGCGGTTACCACCGCGAATTCAATCATACTCACGCTGGGCTCAATGGTTGCACGAGACGTCTACAAAGCGGTAGGGATATCAGCAACCGAGCTCCGGGAGATGCAAGTAGGCCGAAGCATCATACTGGTGATGGCTGCCGCGCTCATCGCCTTCTCCTGGCGACCCTTCGGGCTCATCGTTGAACTCTCGGTTCTTTCGTCCGCGGGACTCCTGGCACTGGTGCCGTCACTCATCGGCGCTTTCTTCTGGCGTAAAGCGACCGCGGTAGGCGCACTCGCCAGTATGATCATCGGTGGACTCGTGATTGCCGCACTCTACTTCGGGCACCTCTATCCGTTGGGGCAATGGCCGGGTATATGGGGCTTCCTCTGCACGACCGTAACCTTCATTGTGGTCAGCTGGGTGACCAAAGCACCTGCACACGCCGATGCGTTCTTCGATGCGCTCGACGACGATTTGCGTGCGAAGAACATTATCAACGCTTAGATTCGAATTACCCGGATGAATCTCCACCGCGCTCCCGATACGGAACAGAGCGACCCGTTCCCGTAATCAATCACGTCGCGCAAAAGGGAATAGTGCGGATCGAATTCATCTGATAGGTGGCCACGCCATACGGTACTGGAAGAGGAAAGGGCATGTTATGGGTACACTACTTAATGAGGAAGAATATACCGATGGTAAATAGATGGGTCTCGATGCACCTTAAACCGCAGCGTTTTGGCTATACTGAAGGTTTGCTCTCAGTCGGCATCAACGTACTCCTCTTTGGGCTTAAGTACTGGGCGGGTATAAAATCCGGTTCTGTGGCCATGATCGCGGATGCATGGCATACCATGTCAGATACCTTCACCTCACTTATCATCCTGCTGAGCTTCTGGATCGCGGCGCGACCTGCTGATGAGCACCATCCGTTTGGCCATGGTCGGGCGGAATCGGTCGGGGCGATCATTATTGGCACACTGCTCGCCGTTATCAGCTTTATGTTCTTAAAAGAATCGATCGTGAGATTGCTGAGCTATCAGGCAGCTCAATTTACCCAGCTCGCTATCATCGTGTTTGGCATTTCCGTTATAGTAAAGGAAGTGCTCGCGCAATTTGCGCTGTGGGCAGGTAAAAAGATCAACTCGCAGGCGCTCAGAGCAGATGGCTGGCACCACCGCAGTGATGCTATCGCTTCGGGCTTGATCGTCATTGGCGCCGTAGCCGGTGCACCGCTGTGGTGGATTGATGGCGTTATGGGCATAGCCGTTTCAGCACTTATTCTGTACGCGACGTATGGGATTTTTAAAGGTGCGGTGAGCTCGATATTTGGCGAAAAAACCGATCCAACTGTTGAAGCGAAGATACGAACACTGGTGCGGGACAGTGCGCCCGCTGCATCCTGCATCCATCACGTACATGTACATCGATACGGCGACCATGTCGAATTAACGCTTCACTGTAAACTCCCCCCTGAAATGAACTTGAAAGAAGCGCACGACTTAGCGACCTCGGTTGAAGAAGCTATTAGAAAGGAGCTGCAGGTCGAGCCTACCATTCATCTTGAACCCCTGGTTGAACCGGAATAACGTTATCGTCACCTGTCGTGTATAACCTATGAGTTCTTAGCAGCCATGGCTGCCCACGGGCTGTTCATGTATGCGCCTCACCCAGCACTTCGCCGATGTTGTGATAGCTGTTAGCGCGAAGATATGCCATTAAATCCTGCTTAAAACTCCCAAAAACCTCAAACCCATCACTCACCAGCGCGCTCCCGATCTGGAAGGAATAGTGCGGCACCGTTCCGCGCATAGTCGAGCACGTCACTTGCTGAGTGATATTAGCGTGAGATCTCCAGAAAGCGGCGCGCCGGAATCAAAACAATATTACTATCACTCATGTTTTGAATATATTACAGAGGTTGAACCGATCTCCATGCACCTGACGGGTCTACTCAAAAAAGCCGGAAACTATTACGTGGCGTTATGCCTCGAACTCAATGTCGCGAGTCAGGGCGAAAGTATCGAAGAAGCACGGAAGATGCTGCGAGATGCCGTTGAAGAATACCGCACGTATATCAAAGAGCAGAAGCTCGAGCACGAGATACAACCAGTAACTCCTGACGTCCTCCGCGAATTCCTCCTTGAGGATGTCGAGCAGGTGCGATCAGCGCAGGATTGGACGTACTCGGAAACTATCGCCTTTGAGGTTAGTGCCGGTGTCTAAACGATTCCCGTAGGTCCAGAATACCAACTACTATTGTGCGAAGAAATAGTAAAAGGTGATCTGCTCGTCGAGCTGGCCCCTGACTTGCTTACCGCACCAAAACTGCCGAAATTCGCGAAAACGACCGTGAAGGAGTTCGAGGAGGAGCGCAAAGAGCTTACGAAGTAACTCGTGGCACGCCAAGAGAGCCCCTGAGATTGGCGTTACGTGTTTTGTAAAGGATACGCTAGATGTTAGGGCTCACCGCAGAAGCACTGAAATCGGCTTCCGTTCCTTCAACGCACTCACCCTGAGGATTGAGAACCCAATAACGTTCCCTTCCTCATCAACTTTCTCCATCACCGCATCGTTCTCCGTCTCACGAAAATATCCTTTTCTGCGCTCAAAATTAACCTCGAGGTAGTCCCCCTCGCTGTCGAACCACACTTTTATCGCTTTTCCCATAGCGTCTCGCCTCGCTTTACCGTGTCGGTAAAATACGCCGTGATAATGAACAAATTGTCATTTACAACTTTGACAACCACACATAACTATTTTTGTGAGACCGATGTGGCATCATAGCGACAATAAAAGAGTTCTACTTCTGGATCTGTTCGAGAACGGACTATCCGATCTGGGACGAGCACAGTCTCATGTATCTTAATGAGCTGCCCGAGCATCTATGGATGCTCATGCTCAAAATGCTCACGCCGCTCTTCTACCAACCGAATCTGCCGATTATGTACATCCCGAAACCATATCACAGGCATACTTCACCTTCTATGCGCCTCTCCCACTATCGTTCTTAAGTTCGTATACCCGTGAGCTGAAAGGTACTCCTTCAAATCCCGCTTAACCCGTCCAAAAACCTCAAACCCGTCACTCACCAGCGCGCTCCCGATCTGGAACAGTGCGGCACCGTTCCGCGCATAATCGAGCACGTCCTGCGCGCTGAAAATCCCTCCGACGGCAATGATCGGTATCTTCAATTCCCGGTACAGCTCATACACGATCCGCTTCCCGCCCACCGTTAGATCCTTGCCCGATTTGCCACCATAGCCCAGTGGATTACCTAAATACGGTAGCTCAAGCCGCTGCTCCACAGGCCGCGAAATCACCGTGTTGATCGCCGTGATCGCGTCTGCGCCCGCCTGCTGCGCGAGCAGTGCCAAACCCACCGGCGCACCGATATTCGGCGAGATCTTTACGGCCAGCGGTTTCGGGCTCACTTGCTCTTTTAGTGCCTTCACGATCGCGCTCAACAGTGGCGGGTTGTTCTCGACCGCCGTGAATTCCGAATGCGGGCATGAAGCGTCGAACTCGTACATCGCCACCGGGTAGTTGCGGGCGATCTTTGCCACCGCACGGCACTCATCCACGCTCTTGGCGAAGATGCTCAGGATGATCGGGACGTTCGCATGCCGCGCCTCCTCCAGCTCGATACCATAATTCTGGATACCGGGGTTCGGCAGCCCCATCGCATTCACGTAGCTCCGCGGCTCCAGCTCGAGAAACGTCGGGTTCGGGTAGCCTTCGCGCTCTTCCAGGCCCACCGATTTCGTCACCACCGCGCCCGCACCCGCTGCTGCGTACCGGTACAACAACCGACCGGAGAACCCGAATCCTGCCGCGTTCAGCAACGGGTTGGAGAACGCAATGCCGCATACCGTGGTCTGCAGAAGCGGCTCCACCGTCGGCTTGATGTCACGGAACGGGGTTGATACCAGCTTTGATTTCGCCTCTGTTGTTGGATCAATGGGGATGCGTTTGCCGCTCTTCGCACGCTTCCAGCGCCCGAACTCGGTCTGCGCCATTACCTCTGCCGTGAACACCGGACCGTCTTTACACACCAGATGGCCCCCGAGGTCACACGCGCCACAGGCGCCGCAACTGCACTTCACGATCCGCTCCACCAACAGTTGCGTGGGTATCTGTGCCTGCTGCGTCAGCTCGCAGACACGCTTCATCATCAGTTCCGGTCCGCAGGTGAGCACCGCGTCGAACGCAGCACCGGCGTGCAAGAGCGGTTCCAGCACGTCCGTGCACACACCACATTGCCCCTGCGAGCCATCCTCGGTCGCTACACGCACGTCACAGCCCAGCGCTTCGAAACGTCGGAGATACAGGAGATCGGTAGCGCAGCGCGCGCCCTGAATAACCGTAACTGCGCAGCCGTGCGCTCGTGCCGTTGCGGCCGCGAACCGCAGTGGCGCGGCGCCATAGCCGCCCGCGACCATGCAGATCCGATCGCCCGTGATGGTGAAGCCGTTACCATAAGGCCCGCGCAGACCCACGAGTTCGCCCTCCTGCAACTCGTGCAGGCGGTGCGAGCAGTCACCCACATCCGCGATCGCCAGCTCGAGCTGACCGTCCTGCGACGCTTGCGCGATCGAGATCGGAATCTCATCAACCCCGGGTACCCAGACCATCACGAACTGACCTGGTTGAGATACCCCGACGATCTCGGGCGCGTGAAAGCGGAAGGTCTTGACTGTTTGTGATTCTTCCGTGAGCTGTAACAGTTCATGGAGCGTGGGGATATTGACGGGCATGTTAATCGCCACTGCACTGATAGTTAGGTTCTGGGCTACTGTGTATATAACCTTTCCCAACATTTTCCATTCCACCGCTCAATAATACCGTGACATGATGATCGACACACTCCGCGAGTTTATCACCACCTACTACATCCACCCTATCACCCACGATACCGGCTATAATCCGGTGAACACCATCACCTGGGCGCTCGTCCTCGTCGGCTTTCTCTTCCTCACCTTGAAGCTGTTGCAGCTGCTCAAGATCCGGATAGACCGGCGGTTCATTGCTGCTGTTCTTCCCTATATCGTGGCCGGTGCGACACTGCGTGTTATCGAGGACGCGGAATTCGTGCGGCCGCCGCTGAGCTACCTGCTCATCACGCCGCTCATCTTCTTCCTCATCTTCGGCTGCTGCCTCCTCCTGCTCATTCTCGCCCTGCTGATCGCGACCACACGCCGCGTCGTGACCGTACCATACACGCACGTGTTCGGAATCTTTGGACTGCTCTGGTGCCTTGGTAATCTCGCGCTTCTGTTCTGGTTCGCAAGCATTGAGGTGCTGTGGGTGCCCGCAGCCGTGATTGGCATCGCCGGCGCGCTCACCGGTGCGATCTATGCGCTCGCCTCGAAATCCCCCCTCGGATTCCTCACCGATCGCCTGAATCTCGCGGTTATCGCCGCTCATTTGCTCGACGCCACGTCCTCCTTCATCGGGATCGATCTGCTCGGATACTCGGGCAAGCACGTGATTGAAGGGCTGATCGTCGAATATACCGGCACCGCAGCGGGCATGTATCTCCTCAAACTCGGGATCCTCATCCCCATTCTCCATGTGCTCGATACGCAGTTCACCGACGAGCATGAAGACGAACTCAGGAATCTCGTGCTGCTCGCGCTCCTCATGATCGGCCTGGCTCCTGCAGTAAGAAATACGCTCAGAATGACGCTCGGGGTCTAGCGCTTATTCGTGAGCCTTTGCGACAGTCGCACAAACGCCTCTGGTGTCAGCTCCTCCGGCCGCTGCTCTAATTCCGCATACGTCGCGCGCTTTTCTTCTAATCTATCCTTAAAAATGGTCTTCAGCGTCTTCCGCCGCTGCGCAAATGCCGCCGTCACGAGCTCGAAGAACTGCGCTTTATCCCAGTTCATATCCCTTCTCGCCGCACGCACCTGCAGCCGCACCACCGCACCGATCACCGGTGCCGGCGGATAGAATGCTCCACGTGGTACCATCTCCAGAAGCTCCACATCTGTAAGCGCCTGTGCCAGTACCGAGAGACGGCCGTATGCGTCCGTCCGAGGTGTTGCCACCAACTTATCAGCAAACTCCCGCTGCACCAGCAGCACGGCGAGCTTAAAATCCGCCTCATGGAGCAGGAGCTTGTACGTGAGCCGCGCTGAGATCATGAAGGGTATGCTAGCGACCACTTTGTCGAACACCGGTAAGGGGAGTTCCAGCACATCGCCTTCCCGTATCTCCGTTACACTCGTTTCTGGCTCAAACCGCTCCCTGAGCAGTGCCACCAGTGCCTGAGCTTTCTCCACCGCATACACCTTCTTCGCTGCCCGGTTCAGGTGCTCGGTAAGACTCCCCGCACCTGCTCCTATTTCTAAAACAATATCGTTGCGCGTCACTGCGGCGTACGAGACCATTCGCATTGCTACAGCTTCGTCCGCCAGAAAGTACTGGCCGAGACCTCGCTCAGGTCGTATCCCTCGCTCATTGAGCATGCTCCGGACGTCCATTATTGTGCTCCTAGACCTTCATGCCGCGCCCCGGCCGCCAGACTGTTTCGCATTCTCGCGCCTTCACACCGCTGTAATCGCCCTCCACACACTGCTGCGCCTGCGCTTTCAGTGCTTCGGTACGCGATTGCAGGTACCTGCGCGCGCACTCATAGATCCCTCCCTTACTCGACGCTATAGCCCCTACATACTCGGCCAGGACCGCACGATAGCTGCTTACAAAGCCACTCCGGAACGCTACCTTACCTGGCGTTACCCGCTTTATCGCCGCGATGATCATGGGATGCGGCGGGAGAAACAGCGGCACGCCCAGCAAGCTATACCGCGCGGGATCATATTCGTAAAACTCCTTTAAGTACGCGTTCAAGGCAAACCGCTGCAGCATGCGCGCTGCCACTTCCTCACGTTCCTTCAGGAACACCGGTGCCGCCAAGTCAGCCGGAACCTCTTGCAGTGTCACCCGCGCGGGTAGTTGCACATCCTTCAGCCTGGCCTGCGTGCGATCCACCAGCTCCGCGAACAACCGCGCATAATCTGTCCTGTGGAGATGCGCATGCGTGTCTTCATGAACTACCCTGGTCAGCAAGAATCGTAACACCGTGAAATCATACCCCCGATAGCTTTTCCTGATCCGCAAGTGCTGCCGCTCCAGCTCATAGTTCTCCATCAGGATGTAGGCGGTATCTGTGGGAATCATGTAGACTGAGAAATACTGATTCCCGAGATGCTGCTCCATCGTGGCTCGTTTTGCGCTGATCGCTTCATGAAGTCGCTCACCCACGCAGCCGTGCGCGCCCTGCAGTCCTATCGCTTCCTCAAAGGTCTGGATGAATCGGAGGAGTTCTTCCAGGAGCGAGAAGAAAACCTCAAATGAGATGCCATTTACTGCGTTAATAGCTGCAAACGGCTCTTCACCTGCTCGCTCGATCGCAGCCCGTGCCTCCTCCGTCAAGTCCAACCTCATGGCGTACCGTGGAAATCAAAAACCAACGCTCTGCAGTAAGTAACACAAGCACCTGCTCGATCTTTAATTTTTCTGACTCTGTTTGTTAGAAGTATTTACAGAACAATGACAAAGGAGCGTCACGTCTTTGAGGCTCTGGGCCGAGCGCGTATCGTCGTTGAAGATGGCGAGGTGGTCGAGGTCAGCGAGCCTCGGATTCGGTATTGTCGGTTGTGGGAGAAGCAGCGAGGTATTCCTGAACTCACCGAGGAGCGTATTAGAGAGAATATCGCCTTCAGGATCCAGGACTTCGGACTCAGTACCAAAGATCGAGTCGTGGAGCTGGATACCTTTGTGGGATTCGGCGCCTCCGAGACCTTCATGACCGCGCTCCGCCGTCATCTGCTCGACAGCACCGTTACCGTCTGCGAGGGTGCAGGGACGGTGATCACCTCGAATCCCTCGCTCGTCCAGGGCATCGGTGCGCGACTGAGCGGGGTGATCGAAACCTGTCCGGTAACCGGCATTATCCAAAAGATCGAGGCGCATGAAGGCGTGGTACTCGATCCGCCCCGGATAGATCAGGTCGCAGGGTTGCAAAGCGCGCTCGAAGCGGGCTATTCGCGCGTGGGTGCCACCGTTGCTGATCTGGCAACCGCGGTGCGTTGCCGTGCCCTCAGCTCCTCGGCCGTGCTCTTCGGCGTGCATCTCACGGGTATCACGCGCGACGCCGCGGAAGTGCTCTGCGAGACCGTTGACCTGATCACCGCGTGCGCATCGCAGCATATTCGTGAACTCGCTCAGGATAAAGCCCTGGTTCAGGCTGGCACCGCGATACCTATCTTCGCACTCACCACCAGGGGTAAAGAAGTGCTGCTTGAGCGCGCGAAGGAGATAGATTCACCACTTCTTGTTAATACCATGCAGTTGCCCGTGCTCCCTGAAGAGAAACAACCTCGGCCACTTATCTAGCATGTCGCGCCTCGCTGTCTTGATGGTATGATTAAGTCCGCCTCTTTAACAAACGAGAGGTGGAAACGTGGC
>JBNGDK010000035.1:0-22097 GCA_049975405.1 Candidatus Methanospirareceae archaeon | reverse complement strand
CAAGAAGTATAATGGATTTAGAAAAATATGATTTAAACATATTATCTGATGAAATATTAAAAAATGTGGAAATTTCTTTGGGCATACCTAAAGATACAGTTAAACTAGTAATTGAAAATTTATTGGAATGAACACGTGACCGCTAAATAAATCAAAGGCATTTAAGGTTTTCCTCTCGTTGGCCTCACCTTCTTCGCCTATCGCCCTTCTGCTACATTGCGCCTGTATTCGCCCGCGGGAATTAGCACGAATTCCATACCAATGGGGTTGCTGAAATTCTCAAGCTGCTCTTCTGGTTCAGTTTTACTCAAAGCTCCTTCTTCAATTCCGCCTTAACATCCGCGACCTCATCGGTCACCCTCTGCACTCTGAACGTTTTTAAATTTTTCCGCGCCTGCGGAGATTCCTTCTTCAACGGCAGCCAAATCCTTCATAACGAATATTCTTAGGTTGCCTTTAACATCGTTATCTATAGAGTTTTTCAATATGGTGGCATATCTCTTGAATACTGCTAGTGTAATAGTATATTCCTATAAGTCTTCAATAAGCTCGAGCTCAAATCCTTTTCTATCTAGATATTTCATGATTTTGTTTTTTTCTCCAACTGTTAATAGTTTAAACCTGTATTTGTCTTGATTGTAGTATTCTTTGAGTTCCCTGAATATTTCCTTGTCGTCGAAAAAATGCTTAAAGCACCATATCAGCCTAGTTTGAATAGGTTAATCTTCTCTCGTTTTAATGGGCCGGTACCAACGGTAGGATCACTCATGGCAAAGGATATACTTACCACTCAATTTCATACGGGTTTTCTCCCTGGACTTCAATAAATTGTTTGGGTGTATAATATTCTTCGAACGACTGGAAGTCAATATCAAAGGCGACTATCTTCAAATTGAACGCTTTCGCAGTCGCTAGATGTTCCAAATCCTTCTCTTTGATTATTCCCTTCCAGTTCCCGATTTCGCCTGCGTAATCCTGTCGCTGCTTAACTTCACAGATTCTTCTGAGTTGAGACTCAATGAGATACGCAATTCCGCAAACTCGAGACCATAAATGAATACAGAGCTATCAATGAAGACGCTCAAGTTTAGCCCTCTTAATCTCTTCGGCAACTTCTACGTGCGATGGTTTGCGCTCAGCTAGCTGCGCTCTCAGTGATTTTACCAACTCCAGTTCGTTGAGTAATCCCATCTCAATGCCGAAATTTACCAGAGCTACCCGAATTGCTTCGCTTTTTGTCTCCGCTATCCCGTATTCCACCATTTTATTGAGTATCTCTTCGAGTATCCCACGGAACGTTACGGTTACAGAACTCATTTTTCTTGCTGCACTACTCTACTATAAGGTGGTATCTACGGCATATAAATCGTTATCGGTGTCTGTTAGCGGGAACCCATAGTCATCCTTGTCGTATCCTATCATCCGGAGATATGCCGCGAGTGGTCTTATAGTTCTTCCTCGTACTCTTCGGTCCGATCTCGCGTTAGCTCATGGATTGTTTAGCTTTCGTCTTAACTCAGCCGAATCGCTGGTATTCACCGGTTTTCGTGCCGCTTGCTGGTGCTGTCCACGAACTCCTCACTGGTTATAACTCCGCCGGTCGCGTTCCACGACGACTTGTGAATAATGATCTGCGGATACGCGCCGGTGACGATAGACTGGTTATAGGTCTGGTTCGTTCGCGTAGAGGGTGAACGAGTTGTTGAAGGTGAGGTTGTGCCAGTCGCCGGTGTAGCCGTTCCAAATCTTCTCAGCGATTACGACCGATCCTCTCCAGATCTTCACGTATTCTGTGTGCCCGCGTTGCCAGAACAAGGATACACACGTCTGGAGTCTGCGGACGTTGATGGTGTTTGAAGAGGTGATCGTGCCGTTAATCGCGGCAGTGCGTCCAATCCGCGCAGGTTCCGATGCGTACCGTTCATACGCCTTTGCGAAGGCACTGTAAACGTGGTCAGGGTCCGTAACGGTCCTGTCATCTCTCTACCACCCCGTCGTCCGCGTCTTGCAGCGCTCAAAAGAGGCCTTTAAATAACCTGTAGACGTTGTAGGTATACCTCGCTTCTAGTGTGGTACGGTCGTCCCGTCGCGAGTGAGTGCTGGATAGCAACTGTTGAGAAACAACACATTTATATCACCTCAAGCGTAAACAGGAAGTATGAACACGGTTCATATTCGATATTTCAAACGCCACAAGCCATTTGAACTATCCACCTTGAGCGTTATAGTCCTACCAAACTAACTACATTCACTGCAGGTTCAAACGTTAGTTAGGAGGAAGTGCCGTAAAATGTCGGAGGATATGGTTTTGGTAAATAGGAAAGAGATTCGAGCACTTATTGAAGAGATCGGAGATCGGCTGGATGAACTCGAATTGTTAACCGAACCGGAGTTCGCGGAAGAAGTAGAAAAGAGAGTTAAAGATATCAATGAGGGAATACAGGGTCTCAGTGAAGACCAAATCGCCAAGCTTCTGAAATGAACGTGAAAGCGCATCCGTTATTCGCGAAGGATGTCAAAAGACTGGACAAGAAGGACAAAGAGCGATTGTTAGATGCGATACAAAAGATAAAAGAGAATCCCACGAGATATAAGCCCGTTACTGGTATTCCGTATTGTTACCGTGCAAGATTTGGAAATCTGAGAATCGTTTATCTGCTGCGCAGCAGCGAAATATGGATTGTTATCGTTGCAAAGCGGAAGAACGTGTATAAGGAGATGAAGCAGAGAATCTAACAACACCGGAAGAACAAAACTCCTGCGGGAAATTTAGGGCGCCTCAGCTAGCTCAGCTAGCACAGAGATACTTCATGCTTTACGATTTTTGTATGTATGCTTTTGGAATGTTCGAATAAAAACAATGCCGTATAATCGGTGATACTTAATTTCAATTTCTCTAAAATCAAATCAAATCATCATGTCGAGCTATTTCTTCATACAGATATTCAGGCACATATAATTCGAACACATCACTCAGGATTATCTTCCTTGTTACTGAGTTTTTCAGCAATGCGGAAAAAATGATATAGTGTCAATAACAAACTTCATTCAACCGCTTTCATCCGCTTAAAAAGCCCCGCCTTCACCAAATGGTCTAATTCGTTTATTTCTTCCGCTTGTAAATCACTCTTCGCTGCCAGCAAATCTCCCAGCTTTGTCTCGCAAAGCTTGCGAACTAACACTGACTCAATAAATTTCAAATCATCCTCATTCTCTACGATCCATTTGAGATCGCCCGGAAGTTTCAGTAACACCTCCACCATGCTCCCTCACCACGTTACTATAGTGCGATCAACTTTAAATCTCTTTGCTCCTGATCGTCACAAAAATGTGCAGATTGCATAACAGTTCTTAAGTCTCTCGTATCTCTTCCTGAGAGCGCTGCTGCACGTAATTAACCTTGAGCAAAGAGTGATAAGAGAGCAACGATTACAGGCTGCGAGTGGACGTGAAATCATACCTGTTAACACGACTTGAGCATTTGGTGCAGTTGGTCTGTCGGCCATGGAGATCGGCACAGGCGAAGAGGGTTAAAACCGAATAACAAGCCCAGTTACCGCAGCACAATCTTACCGCTGCTCGTGCCTTCGCTGTCCACGCAGCTTGCGTTCCGCGCTTCTCAGGATACCCCGAAGCGTCCGCACCTCGCGCGCAGTAAGTATGGCCCGGCCCAGGAGCCGCCGGAGCATGAGCATGGTCCGCGCCCGCTTGTGCGTCCGGTACTCGATCTCCGCGAGGAACGTGCTGATATGCTCGAACAGCCGCTCCTTGTCCGCTACGGCTGCCAGTGCCCGCTGCTGCTCCATACCGCTATCCGGCTCGCCTGCCTGTTGCCCCTCATACAGCTCGTACAGCTCATATAGCACGATCGCGACGGCATGCGAGAGATTCAGTACCGGATACGCCGGATTAGCCGGGATGGAGACCAGGAGATCGCAGTGCACCAGCTCCTCGTTCAGGAGCCCTCTATCCTCCGGGCCGAAGAGCAGCGCGAGCACGCCCTCCCCTCCACATCCGTCCGCCAGCTTCGCGACCAGCTCACGCGGCGCGAACAGCGGCCTGCGCAGATGCCTGTTTGCCGAGATCCCGGTCTTCGCCGTCGTACCGACCACGAGCGTCGAGCCCGCAATCGCGTCGTCCAGACTGCTCACCACCGTGCTCGCCCTGAGCACGTCCTCGGCATGCGAAGCGACCCAGAACATCTTCTCAGAGCGCGCAGGCGGGTTCACGAGATACAGCTCACTGAACCCGAAATTCTTCAGCACCCGTGCCACCGCACCGATATTCTCTTCCAGCTTCGGCTCTACCAGGATCACCCGCACGTCCATGAAATAAGCGCTCCTCCTTTACCGCGCAGCTTCTTATAAGAATGAAAGAAAGAAAGAGAAAAAGTACGCTAAAAAGGCACTGACGCCGTAAACTAACGTCCTTCGTAGTAGCGGTTATATACCTGAATGAACGATCATGGCGCGCATAGCACTCAAAATCGGGTACCTCGGCACGCAGTATCACGGTTTTCAGGTGCAGCCGCAGTCGGCCGTGCCGACGATCGAGGGCGCGCTCTTCGAGGCGCTAACCGCGCTGCAGATCAGTGAGGATCGCGCATCCGCGCACTACGCAGCCGCCGGACGGACGGATAAAGGCGTGCATGCGCTCGCGCAGGTCGTATCCTTCGATACCGCACGGCTCAACGTCAGCCCACGCATGATCAACAGTATGCTGCCCAGAGATATCTGGGTTTTTGGGCTCGCGCAGCCAGCTCCTCCTTACTTTAACGCGCGTAAAGACGCGCTCAGCCGCACGTATCGTTATTACCTCTACGTGCCACGGGACACGGATCTGGAGCTCGCACGTATGCAGGAGGCCGCAGCGCTCTTTATCGGCACGCACGACTTCGCTAATTTCGCACAGGCGCCCGGGCACCACGAGCATGAGGCCGAGTATTTCTCGAGCATCCGCGAGATAAAGCGGCTTGAGATCTCTCGTGCTGTAAACAGCTCGTTTTATAGTATTGAGATCGAGGCGAACAGCTTCCTCCGCAAGATGGTGCGGAAGATCGTAACGGCACTGATGCTGGTCGGTCGCGGGAGCAGAACACACGATTGGATAAACGCGCTTCTGGAATGCGAAATTACAGAAGCAATCGAGCCCGCACCACCCTTCGGGCTCATGCTCACGAACGTTACGTATCCGGCGATCAGCTTCATGGAGGACGAATACGCAAAGCGGCATGTCGTCGCGCGGCTCACCGACGCGCTCCTTTATCACGCATCCACCGCCGCGGTGGTGCACCGCATGGTGCGCGAATACACGCCCGGGACATCGTGAATGTCACGGGGACTGAAACAAGGAGTACGCCGCGCTCGTGGCGGGTGTGGTGCTGCGAATGCATGCCGTGAAGGTCGGCAGTGAAACGATCTCTGTAGTTCCCGCGTTCTAGCGAAACGAGACCTGCAAAGCACATGCTTTATGTGCGTAACGAGAACATGATAGGGGGTACTATCAAGGACAATTAGTGTCACCCGTCCAAGGATTAGTACTGTTCTTGTTTGAGAGTCCCGGTTCAAGAAGCGCGGGATGTTATAATAAAATGGATCCAGGCGGTTTTAATGTTTATGGCGATCACCTACATCTTCATAACGCTGCACTTTTGGAAGTGGCTAAAACGTGGTTTTCATCGAGCAGGAGCTGAGCGTGGATGAAGCGAAAGGCTTAAATGTGGCATCCTTCCTACTTTATCTCGTCAGTCTACTACACCCGTTGACTGGGCGACGTTCTCGCGTGAGGGGGGGGAGAGAAGAATGAAAGGCGAAAGAAGAAGGTTTTGGCATGGTTTGCTGTTTGCGGTTCTTATCACCGTGATGGCGTTCGTGAGTGGTGGCTGTGCTCCAGTAGCTGCATATTACGGTAATTCTGAGGAGCTGATGGTGCAGGTGGATCCCTCTTCGCTCTCCGCCACCCTGGGGGTGGGCCAAGAAGCGACCACAACTCTTACCATTAACAACACCGGTACTGCCCCTTTCACGTTTGAGATAGAGGAGAGCACGCCGGTTCTGGGCACGGAATTTCTTATCCTGGACCACGGCAAGGTCAAGGACTTCTTCGAGAACTACTCCTATGACTTGGTGAACGAATCCGAATACGCTACCCTCTCGACGGAGGAGCTGGGGCGCTACCGAGTGGTGTACCTGGAGCCTGACTGGGAGAACTACGAGAACCTGAACCTAATCAATCTGTCCACCTATGTTCAGCTAGGCGGTGTAGCGGTGATCAACATCGCCGGCAACATAGGCTCCGTAAACAACATAGACCCCGCGGGCACCAACTACGACCGCAGCCAGACCAATAATCACCCGACCATCCTGTTGCCCAGCCATCCCTATATCACCGGGCAGCCCTATGGTGGGTGTGTGCTGGCGACCAGCGACTTCTCCTCTTGGGGCGCCACTGACCATGGCTGGCTGACCGACTATCCCGCGTCCAGCAAGGTGGTGCTTCGGAACACCGTTGGCAGCTCGTGGCTGCAGTATCCCTATGGATCCGGGCAGGTGATCGTCACCACTCTGACTTACGGCTGGGGGACTGGGGGTGGTCGCGGCCAGCCCCTGGAGAATTTAATCGAATACGCTTTGCACCTTTCGGGTATACCGTGGCTGGAGGAAACCCCGGTCAATGGCACTGTCGCCGCTGGAGCGCTGCAGCAAGTGACGATCACCTTCAATGCCTCAGGTCTTGTCCCAGGGGTCTACAATGGCACGCTCAATCTGAATATTACGAACTCAACTGCTACTACTACTGTCTCTGTTCCTGTGACACTGAATGTTGTCGAGTTCGGTCTCTCTCCCTCGACCAAGGACGTAAATATGCCTACAGCGAATCCTGGCAGCCGGCTGACATACTCGCTTGTAGTGTCTAATGTTGACGTTTCGCCTATTTCTGCTACCCTCATGGACGCTATCCCGGAGGATACTACGTACGTTGCAGGTAGCGTGACTGGCGGAGCCACCTATAATGCTACTGAAAACCGGATCGAATGGAATGGTACTGTACCTGCCGATGGCGCGCATCCCGTTACCTTTCAAGTAGATTTGGACGCTCCTCTGCTCGATGGTGCAGTTATTGTAAACACCGTTCATATTGAAGATCTAACAAACACCATCAGCCACTGGCTTCAGATTCCAACGGATATTGAAGCTCCCATTTTGACCGAGTCGTATAAACTGGTAGCTCCATCAATAGTTAATCCCGGTGACACGATTACATTCACTATTTTCGTGTTTAACACCGGAAGCGTCGATGCCACCGGGGTTACTCTTGAAGATCCCATCCCCGAGCGTGCCACTTACGTTGCTGATAGTGTTACCGGCGGGGCCGCCTATAATGCTTCTGATAACAGCATCGAATGGACGGGTACTATATCGAGCAATGGTTCGCATACCATTACATTCCAAGTTACGGTGAATCCAACTACTCTAGGATTACCCATTATCAATCAAGCTACTCTCAGCCATCCTTGGGCTTACACGACTCAGGAGTACGTTCAAGTCACTGTATTATCTGGAGCTGACGTTCTGATAGTGGAAGATGATCATACCGGTACTAATAGGCGTGACATCTATGGCGATGCTTTGGAAGCCAACGGCTACAGTAGTTACGACTTCTTCTCCGCCGACTACGTCGGTACACCATCTATAACCACGCTTCAGTCCTATCCTGTTGTTATCTGGTACACCGGCACGGCGTGGAATTTGAACACCCCTGCGCGGGATGTAATCACCGAGTATCTGACTACGGGAGGACGACTTTTTATAACTGGTCAAGACATTGCTCAACAGGCAAAAGACTCCGAGTTCCTTAACGACACGTTACACGTCCGCTTTGTGGATGATACCCCCAGATCCAGCTATACTAAAGAAGTGGCAGGCACGCCTGACGAGATCTTAGCTACTATCTTCACGACTGTTGTGAGTTATGACCCCGACATTATTGAGCCGGCTGATGCCAGTGCTGTGCCCATCATCGAGTATACGGGAACGGCAAACGGTACCGCGGGCATTCGCTTTACTGAGAACACCAGTCGCGTCGTCTTTCTGGCCTTTGAGTTCGAAGCAGTGACCATCGAAGAAGATCGGAACGAATTGATGGGCTGCATCATGGATTGGCTCTTTCCGGAAGGCACTTTAACCGTTTTTGACACGAAAGAAGGCTCGTATCCAAGCATCTCCGGCACACACCATGGTACAATGAGGCCATACCATGATATCGCAGTTTCAACCCTGTACACCTATTCGTGCGCAGGCGCCGGCGGGCACACGGAGTACATTAAAATCTGGAACACGACCGACTGGAACGTAACCGCAACGTGGAACGGCTACACCAGCGACTGGCACAACCTCTCCTTCAACAACTCGTTCACGCTCTACGCGAACCAAACCTACAACTACACGATCCGCACGGGCTCGTATCCGCAGATCATCCACGAGCCGTCGTGGAACGCAACCGGCGGGGTCATCACCTGTTCGGAGTTTGTGGACATCAACGGCAAACGGCACGAGGACGGGTGGATACCGGCGATACGGCTGTATTGATAGAACGCGGGTTCGTTAGTTAGTTAAAAGCAACTACGAGCTCTTCTTTTGCTACGAACACAGAGAAACGGCACTGCGGGTGGCCGATACGGTCGCGGAAGTGCAGAAGGTCAGGATATCCGGGAAAGCACCCTTTTCACCTAAACGGTTAATAACCACCTGGTAATTCCCACAAAGGGACTTAGAGCGCGTGATCGCATAGTGCGGTAGTTGTAATCCATAAATCCCTGCGAAGGTCTGCAGTAAGCGGCCTTGCGAAAAACGCGTCAGATGCCGCTGAAAAGTTTAAATACTTCGCTTTTGTACTGCTATAAGCAGAGCAAGAACGTTACAATGGTGAGTAAAGAGCGTGTCGCGCAGCAGCAGAAGCAGCAGATGAAGAAGCTCGTTGAGAGCGCGCTCATGGCGCTCGGGTTCTTTATCCTCTTCGGGATCATCATCGTTCCTGGACTGCGGGAAGGGCTGGGGAGCGCTCTGGGCGTCGTGCTCGATCCGCTCGCGGACGCGGTTGGCGTGAATCATTTCCTCATCACGATCCTCATACTCTCGGTCATTACCGGCATGTATACGACCGTGGTCCAGAAGTACACCATGGACTGGGAGCTGATGGCGAAGTCGAAGGAATATCAGAAGCAGATCAGGGAGCTGCAGAAAGAGCTCCTGGAGGCGAAACGAACGAACAACAAGACCCTGATGAAGAAGCTGGAGAAGAAGAAGGAGGAGATCATGCGCAAGCAGACGCAGTTCTCCGGCGAGATGTTCCGGCAGCAGATGAAACCCATGGCTTACATCGGGATCATTACCATCCCCATCTTCATGTGGATCTGGCGCTACGTTGATATCGCCACCATCGGCTCGGTGCTCTTCCCGCTACTGGGTGAGAAGGAGCTCGCCGCGCGGTTCGTCCTCGGGCTCCCCTACTGGGTATTCTGGTACATGGTCTGCTCCATTCCCATCGCGCAGGTCATCCGGAAAGCGATCGGCCTCCAGAGTGGGATGTGAGTGAGCGGACGAACGAACGAACGCGAATCCCCCCCAAAAACGTTATTGAACGCAGGTAGGAGCATTACCATGAAAGAGAAAGTTGCGGAGATAATGACCCGGGACGTGGTCACGGTACATGAGGATGATTCGGTGCTCGAGGTCGCTCAGGTCTTCAAGACAAAAAAGGTCGCGGGCGCGCCCGTACTGGACGACCGCGAGGAGCTTGTGGGCGTTGTGAGTGAAGCGGACATCCTGAAGCTGCTGGATACCTACCGCTGGTATACACCCATCCTCACCACGCTGGACATCCTGCAGCTGCACCAGAAAGAGCCACGGGACATCCAGCAGGATATCGAGAAGGCCGGTGCGACCCTGATAAAGGAGATCATGTCGAAGGACCCCGAAACCGTGTCCCCGGATACCTTGATCGATGACGCGGCACAGATCATGTATCTCACTGGCTTCAATCGTTTGCCCGTGCTCGACGAGACCGGCGCACTGGTCGGCATTGTTACACGCGCGGACATACTCGCATCGCTTTACGAGCAGGTGGAGGTGGAATAACTAACGCCATGGCATCAAAAGAGGCCAAAACGGTTAGCGAACTCATGACCACTGAGGTCATTGCATTCCGCCCTGAGGATACCATACGGCACGTCGCGAAAACGCTCCGCACGCATCACATCAGCGGCGCGCCCGTGATCGATGACCAGCGGATCGTGGTCGGTGTGATCAGTGAAGCGGATATCATGAAATTGACCGCATCTGTGCCCTTTCCCGATATTGACCCGCTCAACCCCTTCCCCGTCTTCTCGCTCACTGCCTATATGAGCAAGGTGAAACGGATCCCTGAGGAGATCACTGCGCTCTTCGAGGGGCTTGTGAAGGACGTGATGACGCGAAAGCCCATCACCATCACGCCGGACGCATCCATCTCGGACGCCGCACGGATCATGCATAAGCACGATTTCAACCGCATCCCGGTGGTCGATGCTGAGGGTAAGCTCGTCGGGGTCATTGCGCGCGACGATCTCCTCAGCGTCTTTGCACCCTAAAACCCCGCTTGAACCCGCGTTAAGTAACGGCGTATCACACCACGCACGCTGATCGCGCGCCGAAGTTCGTATACAGGTTGCAAAGAGCGGTTCGTAGATCCGCGGGGCGCCTAGCTATCGATATCGGATGGAGAACTCCTTGAACTCGCCCGTGTACTTCTCCCAGGTTACCTCAGCCGAGGACACTTTGGCGTCCGGCGTGCCGTAATGACAGAAGTCGATCATCTCCTCTACTTTCACCTTATCGCCCTCAAAGACCGCTTCTACACGACCATCCCGGAGGTTGCGCACCCAGCCCTTCACACCGCGCAAGGTTGCCTCCTCTCGGGTGGCGTAGCGAAAGTAAACACCCTGCACACGCCCGGAGACCACCACGTGCGCCCGTACCATTCCCTCCATCGTTCACCAACGTGCTCGCCTTACTTACTGCTCTCAATCAAGATCGTTATCCTTTAAATTCCTTATCACCCTACCTCCTTCTTGATGGAGACGAGGACGATCAAGGTCATCCCCAATGCAGCTGCAGACGAGGTCATCGAGGCCGAACCACTCATCGTGCGTGTAAAGGCGCCGCCCACCAAAGGCAAGGCGAATAAAGCGGTCATTAACCTGCTCTCTCACCACTTCAACGCCAACGTGCGGATCGTTGCCGGTGCGACGAGCAGGAAGAAGGTGGTGGAGATCGTGCAGGAGGAGTGAGCTCGCTAAGCTACCATTCTGTACGCGCCTCGTGCCTTCGCCGACTCGATCAACCGCCGGTAGCACCCGCTGCGCTCCAGCGTCGTTGCATCGCCGATACAAACCAGTTTCCGTTTCGCACGCGTTATCGCGACGTTAAGCCGCCGCAGATCGCTGAGAAACCCGATCTCGCCCCGGTCGTTGCTGCGCACAAAGGAGACAATAACTGCCTCCTTCTCCCTGCCCTGGAACCCGTCAACGGTCTTGATCTCCAGCCCTTCGACCCTGAGCAGTGTCTTTATGAGTGAGACCTGATCGTCATAGGGCGAGATGATCGCGATCTGCTCGGGCGGGAGGCTCAGTTCCAACAGATGTTCCGCAATACCCCGTACCAATCGCGCCTCGCCCGGATTCTCCTTCGAGGTGGAGCCCGGTCGCGTTCGTTCCCTGTACAATTCACGACCCTGAGTGTCCAGGAACAGGAACGGCACAAGATCATCGGCCTCGAGTATCGCGCCCTTTGATGCCGGGATGAGCTCCTGTAACGTGCGCCCTCGCACGGTCTCAAACGCGCGCAGTCTGCCCTGGTAAAATTCATGATTCGGGAAGGCCGCGATCTCCTCGTTCATCCGGTATTGAACCTCGAGCATCGCCCGTATCCGATCGCCATAGGCCTGCAACAGCCGCTCGAATAAGCTCCTGCTCAGACTACTCCATACCGCTGCTTCGTTCAGGACCGTCGGTGGCAGCTGCTTGTGGTCGCCCGCCATGATGAACCGTTTCGCCTTCAGCAGAGGGATCAACGCTGAGGGCTCGGTGGATTGCGTCGCCTCGTCAATGACCGCGACATCGAACTTCACACCCTTGAGCATCTCCGAGCCCGCTGTGCTGTTCGTCGAGCACACCACGTCCGCTTTCCTGATTACCCGGTTGATCGCGCGCTCTTCCAGAGCGCGCGCTTTGGTGAATAGGTTGTCAATCTGCTGCTTCACCTTCAGCCACTCATGCATCCCCTTCAGCTTCGCCACGGGTATGCCGCGCACCGATCGCCCTTGCCGTGCGAGCTCTACGATCGCCTCATTGCTCAGGCCACGGCGCCAGCGCATCTCGGGCACATCACCCGTGGCCATGCTCGCTTTCAACGCCAGCGCACGCGCCCGCAGCTCCTGCGCCTGCTCATAATCAGGATCGTCCTGCACCAGGTAATCTAAACTCCGCGCTCGCAATGACGGGATGACCCGTGCTGGATGGCCGACACGAACAACGTTCACCTCAGCAGTATCGAGCCGCTCCACCAGGTTGTCTACCGCGACGTTGGAGTCCGCGGCAGCCAGAATACGATAGCCGTGTCTGACCAGTTGTAAAACCACTTCGACGCAGGTGATCGTCTTTCCCGTGCCCGGGGGCCCATGGATGAGGAAGAAATCACGTGCCGCCAGACACTGCAGTACAGCGTCCTTCTGGCTCGCGTTTAACCGCTCGTTGCAAAACGCGACCGCCGTGATCGGTGCGAATTGCGGTGACGCGAGCCCGAGCAGTGCCTCCTTACGCGCTCGCGACAGACGTTTAAAGCGCTGCAACGCCTCTAACATACGCTGAAAGGTGATATCATTCACAAAGAGATCGATCCTGAGGTCTTTGCGATACACAAAGCCCGGCGGCGGCTCGTCGAACGCAACGGTAATCGTGTGCGCGGTCTTCTCCGCCACAGTGCCCGTTGGATTATCATCATCCCACAAATCGCCATGTGCCGTACTCACCAGCACGAGATCGCCAACCTCGATCTCGCTCTCCGGTAACGGCTGCCCGGTAACCTGTTTTCTGAACCGCACCAGGTACTTACCGCCCAGGCCCAAATCCTGCGATTTACCCCGCAGCTCCAGGAACGCCCGGCCTTTCGACTCGCGCTCACGTCCGCTCAGTCGCCGCATCTCCTGCTCGTGCTGTCGCATCTGCTCCACCCGCTCCAACTCCACGAGTTCAGTGAAATGCCGGACATATTCAGACTCGTTCATCACAGCTCGCTGCCTCTCCTGGTTTGTACGTAAGCACTGCGGGCAAATATGTTCTCGCCTCGCGAACGGCGGTAACGTGCTTATACGTGCTCCGCAGATGCCCGATCTCGGTGTGACGGCAGGCATGCTCAGGACGCCGAAGAGAAGAAGCGAAAGAGAGAAATACGTATGCGACGTTGTATACATACCAACCAATGATGCGAAGATCTGTATATGGCTGGATCATAGCGGGTCTGCTGCTCGTTCTGCTTTTTAGCACCGGATGCGTGGAGCAGGAAGCGCCACCGGAGCCGAGTGGCGGCATTGACGGAGCTGAACCGACCTTTACACGCGAAGAGGTCGCGCGGCACAGCACAGCTCAGGATTGCTGGATCATCGTCCATGGAAAGGTCTATAACGCCACGGGCATACCGTGCCATGGTGGCAGTACCGGAAGTACGATACTCCAGGGTTGTGGCACTGATATCACCGCACGGTGGGACGAAAAACCCGGCACGGGCAAACCGCATTCAGAGAGCGCGCGATCCATTCTGGAACCGTATTACCTCGGCGTGGTTGCTGACTGAATGAGGGACGTTGAACGTGAGGTGATAGGGTCGAGCAAGCGTACAGGGCACATCGCTTCCCCTTTACGTGCATGGTGGTCACGAATCACTTTTTCCTTGTCTGCTGCTACTCTGTATTCCAACCAGATTTCATGATACGCGCGATTTTACGCATTCTTCCTAGTACTTCACGAATAACGTCACGAGTCAAGGCGCAAAAAGTGTATAATCAATACCATGCTAAAAAGTAAAAAGTGAGAAATGCTTTTGAGCCGCTATAAATCCTGCACTGTATTTATATACTGACTGTGCAATACTAAGAACAAGGTGATAGTAAATGACTGGAGAGAAGAAGGTATATAAGTGCAAATATTGCGGCGCGGAATTTGACAAGCCATTACTCTTGGCGCATCATGTGAGAGCAAAGCATAAGCGTGCGAAGAAGCGGGAGAAGAAAGGAGCAGAGGTCGAAAAACTGACAGAGCAGATGAATAAGACCGTTGAGGCGATCGGTATTCTGAAAGGGCTGCAGGTCTCCCCGTCACTGAGCGCGGAAGAGAAGAAAATTCTGGGTGACGTCTCAAAACGGATCGAGGATGTATTGGTCTACCTACAGAAAATAAAGTAGATAGACGTACCGGAAGCGAAGGCGAGACGATCTCGTTCTCGCTCTTGAATGGCGCGCAGCAGCACAAGTAACATGTGGCCGGCTGGCGGCGGGCTGCAGCATGCATAGCATAGAACAGGCTAACAGACCGCTGGGATGAACCCTTATCTTCACTTTTTCTTTCGCGGTTCGCGGGGACGCGCCCTGCTCGAGCCACGTAACGAGTGGCGGAACGCTTATCTTCGGGCATCGCTATTGTAAGTGCGCAGGGAAATGGTGAGGTGGAAAGATGGTTGAAGAAGCTCAAAAAGTCCCGTTCACTGCAGTTAACGTTGCGAAATGTATCTGCACGCAGTGCCCGGTGCAGACCGGCAGCGCATGCGTGAAGGAGAAGCGGACGAAGGCAAAGGAGGTGCGAGATAGCAGCGCGATGCTCAAGCCGGAAGATATCCCGGGCCTCTATTGCGCAACGGGTACTGCGGCCTGCAAGGACATTAACACCCGTCAGATGTGCATCTGCGGCGATTGCGCGATCTGGAAAGAATATACGTTAGTGAGCGGCAAACCACTGGGCTATTTCTGCCGTGACGGTAAAGCACGCTAAACAGCACAGAGCTGCTTCACATGGTCGAAGACAACGCGAAAAATCGGGAAAAATGTATCTGCGCGAGCTGTCCGAGTTATCCACACGCATGCCCGGGAGAGGTACTGTATTGCGCGCGTGGCGCAAGCGGTTGTGACATTCCAATCAGGGGCTGTAGCTGTTCGCTCTGCCCGGTATATGCTGAGAACGAGCTGCAGAGCATCTACTACTGCGATAACGTAGCGGTCGGTGATAGTGGCAGAGTCATGCGCAAACGGCGAGCGGACGAAGACGCTGCATTTTACCAGACCGTGGTGGACCTCAAGGAGATGGCCGCGACGGGCACGAGCGTTGTGCGGTCGATGGGCTCCCTGAAACCGTTGCCGTTCTCGTTACAGCACCTCCAGTTCGTTCCCGCACAGGTGCACAGGATTCCCTTGAATCGCGAAGAGCCGGTTACCACCGCGGTGGTTATCGGGCCGCAGGCGAAGCGGCCGCTGAAGGTAGCCGCGCCGATTATGATCTCGGGCATGAGCTACGGAGCGACCTCAAAGCGGGTGAAGCTCGTCATCTCACGGGCCGCAGCGCTCTTGAAGATCGCGTTTAATTCAGGCGAGGGCGGCATACTGGAAGAGGAGCTGAATGCTGCTGCAGAATACCTCATCGGGCAGTATGCAACGGGCAGGTTCAGCGTGGACGAGGCGCTCTTGAAACGCGTGGCCGCTGTCGAGATTCGCTTCGGGCAGGGTGCGTATCCCGGTAAGGGCAGCTATCTGCCGGCGAGCAAGATGACCCCGGATGTGGCTGAGGTGCGGGGGTTGACAGACGGTGAAGCTGCGGATTCGCCGGCGCACCATCACGATATGACCACGCCCGCGGCGATCAAGGCCAAAGTCTCGTGGCTGCGTGAAAAGACGAACGGCGTGCCCATCGGTGCGAAGATCGGCTGCGGGAACGTGGAGAAGGATCTGCAGGTGTTAATAGATGCCGGGGTGGATTTCGTCGCGCTTGATGGCTTTGGCGGCGGCACCGGTGCGACCGACTATTACGTGCGCGAGAACGTGGGTATTCCTCTCGTCGCCGCATTACCGCGCGCAGCGCGATACCTTACTGAACGAGGCATGAGCGGTAAAATAACGCTCGTTGCGGGCGGCGGGTTGCGTACGTCCGCTGATTTCGCTCGGTGCCTCGCGTTAGGTGCGGATGCTGTTTACACGGGCACCGCGGCGTTGATCGCGATCAACTGCGAGCAGTACCGGCTCTGCCATACCGGACTATGCCCCACCGGCGTGACAACACATAATCCCGGTCTGGTGAAGCAGCTTGAGGTCGAAGAGGGCGTAAAGCGGCTCACGAACGTTATACGGGTAGTGACGGCCGAAATAGCGGAACTCACGCGGATCGTGGGCAAGGACGACGTGCATAAGCTCGATCGCGAGGATCTCGTGGCACTGACAAGGGAACTGGCTGCGATTACCGGCACGAGATGGGTGGATGGGCAGTATACCTGAAGCGGTCGATGAATAAAACCCGCTATGCCTGCTTTTACGCTTATAGGGGTATAAAGAAAGCGCTATGAACATGGCTGACGCACGAGCGCACGCGCAGGCGCTGCTACAGGTCATTGAGGTTACATACGCCGTGAAGATCATCAATCGGGATGAGGTCGTCCATACTATTACCCGTCATACCTGCGAGGAGTCGAGGATTCTGAAGATCTGCACCGCGTTGAATACCTGGGTCGCGCTGAATGCGGGTCCCGAAGGGCTGGTTGCTGTCCCGGTTCACGTCGTGATCGCGCTGGCACAGCAGATCGACGAGCAGGAGGATGAAACCCGCCAGGGAACCTGTTAGCGGGCCCTGAAATCGGTAACGTTTTTCTTATCATAGCGAAGAAGAGGTTAGTGAACCATGCCCACGATAGCAGAGAAGATACTGGGTGAGAAGGCTGGCAGGGGAAAGGCGGCAAGCGCTGGTGAGATCGTGGAGTGCGAAGTGGATTATGTCATGGTGAACGACGTCACGGGCGTGCCGGCCTTCGAAGTCTTTGAGGCATTTGGTCCCGAGCAGAGCATCAGGCGCGAGAAGGTGGTTGTGGTCCAGGATCACTACGTTCCCAATAAGGACGTGGCCTCGGCCGAGCAGGCGAAAGCGCTGCGGACCTATGCGCGCCGCTACGGGCTCACGCACTATTACGAGATTGGACGCGGTGGCATCTGCCACCAGGTGATGATCGAGGAAGGGTTTGCCGCGCCGGGCCGGTTAATTATCGGCGCTGACTCCCACACCTGCTCCTACGGCGCGCTCGACGCTTTTTCTACCGGGGTGGGCTCTACCGAAGCGGCAGCAGCAATGGCAACGGGTAACTTGTGGTTCAAGGTCCCGGAGACTCAGAAGTTCGTGGTCAACGGCGCATTGCAGCCCTTCGTGATGGGTAAGGACATTGTTCTGCACATCATCGGCGATATTGGCGTCTCTGGCTCGCTGTACCGTGCGCAGGAGTTTTACGGTACTGCGATCGAGCAGTTGAGTCTCTCTGATCGAATCACCATCTCAAATATGGCGATCGAAGCCGGGGCGAAAACGGGGATTATACCGCCGGACGAAACGGTCTTTGAGTTTCTGGAGGGGCGCGTTCGCGGTGAGTACTCGCCCGTATACGCGGACGGGCACCCTGAGGACTACGAGAAGATCTACGAATATGACGCTGCTGAGATTCCACCGACCGTAGCCCGGCCTTTCGTGCCCGAGAATACCGCGCCGGCACGCGACCTCGATGTTATTATCGATCAGGCCTACCTCGGCTCCTGTACGAACGGGCGTATCGAGGATTTACGGGTCGCTGCTACGCTTTTACACGCACCGCGGAAGGTGCATGACGATGTGCGGATGATTGTGGTACCCGCGAGCGATCGGGTCTTCCAGCAGGCGATCGCAGAGGGGCTTATCCAGACGTTCCTCGCGGCAGGCGCGTTTGTCTGCGGCCCCACCTGTGGCGCATGCCTCGGTGGGCACATGGGTGTGCTTGCGAAAGGAGAGCGGTGCGTGAGCACCACCAACAGGAACTTCATCGGTCGCATGGGACATAAGGATTCTGAGGTATATCTGGCGAATCCCGCGGTCGTTGCGGCATCGGCAATCACCGGTCGGATTACTGACCCGAACGACCTGCCGGTATAGCACGGGAGCACGCGAACGGAAAGTTTAAATACGGTAAAAAGAGAAAAACACTAACGAGGTGGGAAGGTGAATCTGTTGAACATGATACCCCCGAAGAAAATGGCGGCCCTCTCTATAGTACTCGCCCTCTGCATGGTGTGTACGATGCTCGCGGGATTCCTGCCGTCCGCCGTGGCGCAGGACCACGGTGACGCGCTCTTTAACGTGATAGACCCTATGGTGGCGGTCTACAATGAGAATGTGGACAATATCCCGTTCATCAAGACCATTGCCAGCAATGCGCGCATCCAGGCTGAGATCACGCTGAATGACGGGAGTGTGCTCGTGCTCGGCATTGTGACCGATTCGGATGCCCGAGTGGTCAGCTTCACGAAGGGCGAGATTACCGATCCGACGATTCGCGCGTATACTACCGAGGCGACCGTAAACGCGATACTGAGTGCCAGTAATCCCGTTGTTGCATTCCAGGATGCCTTAAAGAGTGGCGCGATACGGTTCGAAGGCGTTGGATTCAGTAGTTCGCTCAAGGTCGGCGTGATGAAGGTCGGCATGAAGCTGATGGGCTTCTTCACGTGAGTCCTGGTGCCCCTCAGAGCGCCAGACGTCGCGAACAGGAGATCGCAGCTCGAGATGAGCGTGCCGGCAATATGCACGCAGCACTGAACCTGGCTTTTTTATACAAAAAGCCGCTATTTCTTCAGTAGTTTGCAGCTAGGACGAAATAGATCATGCGCATCTGGAAGTTTGGCGATAACGTGGATACCGATCAGATCATTCCTGCGGAGTTCCTGATCACCGGTAATGCGAAGGTGCTCGCTGCACATGCGTTCGCAAAAGTACGCCCGGAATTCGCGACCGAAGTGCAGGCGGGCGACATTATCGTTGCCGGCTCGAATTTCGGCTGCGGAAGCTCGCGAGAGCACGCGCCGCGTGCACTGCTCGGCGCAGGGATAACCTGCGTCATCGCCCGGAGCTTCGCACGTATCTTCTTCAGGAACGCCATCAACATCGGGCTCCCGGTGATCGAGGCGGATGTCGTTGATCAGATCGGTGAAGACGACCAGATCGAGCTCGATCTAGACCTGGGGGTCATCGAAAATCTGACCAAACACGAGGCCTATAAATTCCAGCCACTGCCACCGTTCATGCAGCGGCTCTTGAAGAGCGGCGGGCTGATCAATTATATCAAAGCGCAGCAGACCTGACTGAGTTCCGGTATGCTGCAGGATAGCGATCTGCTCATTAAAAGAACGTCAGTGCCGCAATCGCTGACCCGATCATGATCAAGGCCATAAAGAGCCCCACAATTATCTTCTGCAGCCGCGCATTGTCCCGATCCTTCTTCGCGCTTCTTCTGCGTGCCATTGCTATCTGTACCTTATTGTCCCAACCTTTTAAGTTCTTTCGGCCGCAGGGCCCCGCGAAGCCGTTCATCACCTGCGCCACCAACCGGTGCCTGCCTGTATGGTTCAGGACCAGGTCTTTATCATATCAGTTACATGAACTTACCGTCATGTGCGTTCCAGAGAAGCAATCGGCGCTGCAAGAGCTGCAGCAGATACCGGGTGTGGGAAAGAAGACCGCGGAAGATTTATGGACCGTGGGCATTCGCACCATCGCAGATTTGCAGGGGCGCGATCCTGAAGCGTTATTCAGCCGGCTGCAAGCGCGTGCCGGTGCGCCGATTGACCGCTGTGTACTCTACGTCTTTCGCTGTGCTGTCTATTACGCATCACACGAGCATCACGAGCCTGAACTCCTGAAATGGTGGCACTGGAAAGACTGAGCAATCGAAAGCGCGTAGCACGCACGGAACGATCAATACACTCTTGAGGTGTTTATAAATCAGCACCCAATTATGGTATGATACCGGCGAAAATGATCGAAGCGGGAATAATAGGCGGAACAGGTTACACTGGTCTTGAGCTCATTCGGTTGCTTCTGGCTCATCCAGCGGTGAATATCTCTATCGTAACGTCCCGGCGCCACAAGGGACAGCAGGTAAGTGACGTCAACCCACATCTCGCCCCCTTCATCACACTCGCGTACGACGATGTTGATCCTAAGGAGATCGCGGAGCGGAGCGATGTGGTCTTTGTCGCGGTTCCGCATGGCAGTGCCATGACCTATGTGCCTGGCCTGATCGAAAACGGCGTGCGCGTGATCGATCTGAGTGCGGATTATCGCCTGAAACGAGCGGACTTCGAGAAGGTCTACAAGCTAAACCATACTGATAGCGAGGACCGCAACGCGGTCTACGGACTCCCGGAACTGCATCCTGAGGTTACACAGGCAAATCTGGTCGCAAATCCCGGCTGCTACCCCACGGGCGCGATCCTGGCGGTGGCACCGCTGGTACGAGCAGGCCTGGTGGAGCGCGTACTTTTCGATTCGAAGTCCGGGATATCCGGCGCGGGGGAAGCGCCGTCCGAGAAATCGCATTTCCCCAATCTCGCTGAGAATATCATCCCCTACCAGATCACCGCGCACCGGCACGTCGCGGAGATGCGGCAGGAGTTACATCTTCCCGTGAGCTTCACGCCACACGTCATACCAGCCATCCGCGGCATACTGACCACGGCGCATGTCTTCTTGAAAGCGGGCGTCTCGATCTCTTCCAAGGAAATTGAAACGTACTATACACAATTTTATGCGGACAAGCGATTCATACGGCTGCGACAGGGCGTGCCCACGCTGGGTGCGGTGCGAGGTACGAATTTCTGCGATATCAGCTTTGCGATTGAAGACGGCAGCGATCGGATCGTGGTGATCTCGACCATAGACAACCTGGTAAAAGGCGGCTCCGGACAGGCGATCCAGAATATGAACCTGATGTTCGGACTGGATGAAGTGGCGGGCTTGTGGTTCCCGGGCCTGGTGCCCTGAGTTCTGGATATTGTAACAACCGCCGCGTGGTGCAGAAAGGAGCACTGGCTTTAAGTCCTTCATCATCATTATCTTGATCTATGTATAATCTCGGAAAGGCGATTCGGATGGAACGAATCGTTGATCGGCAGACCCACCGGGCGGTCATCGTGCCTATGGATCACGGGATCACCGCAGGTCCGATCTCCGGCTTGATTGACCTTCGTGCGACCGTGGACAAGGTGGCGGAAGGTGGTGCCAATGCGGTGCTCGGGCATATGGGTCTTCCGCTCCATGGGCACCGCGGCTATGGCAAGGATATCGGGCTCATCATCCATCTCTCAGCGAGCACCAGGCTCGGGCCTGATCCGAACCATAAGGTGCTGGTCACCAGAGTGACGGACGCGATAAAAATCGGAGCAGACGCCGTGAGTGTCCATATCAATGTTGGTGCAGACGACGAGGCGGAGATGCTCACCGACCTCGGACGGGTGGCACGCACGTGCGATCAGTGGGGCATGCCACTGCTCGCCATGATGTACCCCCGCGGCCCAAAGGTGCAATCAGAGCACGAGGTTGAGTACGTCAAGCATGCCGCACGGGTCGGTGCGGAGCTCGGTGTTGATATGATCAAGACGAATTACACGGGCTCGCCAGAGACCTTCAAAGAGGTGGTGCAGGGCTGTCAGATACCCGTTGTTATCGCGGGTGGCCCGAAGATGGGTACCGAGCACGAGCTCTTCGAAATGATCTACGATGCGATCCAGGTTGGTGCTGCGGGCGTCTCCATCGGTCGCAATGTCTTTCAGGCTGAGAACCCGATACTGCTCGTCCGCAAGATCTCGAAGCTGGTGCACGAGCGGTATACCGTCGAGGAGGCCGAAAACCTCGGGCTGTGATTGAAACACTCCTCTGTGCGCTCCAGCCTAAAAATTGGGCACTAAAATGATTACATGAAAAACACCTCTCCAATACGATAGGAAGGGAGAGGTGCGTA
>JBNGDK010000034.1:0-22150 GCA_049975405.1 Candidatus Methanospirareceae archaeon | reverse complement strand
CGGTTATATACCTTGAGAGGGTACGTAAAGGGTGACGGCGGACTTAACATAGGTGATAATTGTGGGTTTACCGTGTACAACGATATAGAATCCTGCGTACAGTGGTGCACATATGCCCGAGAGTGCGTTGGAGATGAATTGTACGAGAAGTTGAAAAAGAAGAAGGATTGAATGAAACCTTCTTCGCTGCATGCTCCGCTGTCCTCACCATGGTATGCGGATTCCGCTTTGCACGGCTGTGCTCACGAGCTGCTGGACCTCGTTACGAGGTGCACGGGTTGAGAGAGGAACCTCCCGAGGATTCTGCATGGTCGTCTCGCCGGACAAGGGACGCTATCGAAGCATTGATAAGCCCTAGAATGCATTGAAAATATGTGTGGACGAATCTGATAGGGCGGTTAAAGCGTAGATATGCGCAGGCACAGTGATCTTATACGGTACCAGGTGGTGTGTGTCACGATCCTGCTCCTTCTCAGCGCGGCTATTTGCGGATCCGGGGTCGTGGAAGCGGCGGAGCAGCCGCAGGAAGAGCCCCAGCCGACGCCGGTTATCGCCTTCACTGATCTTGACTTCAACAATGACGGATACATCAATCAGATCGATCTGCTCATCCTCAAATACCACTTCAACGATCGCTATACCCGGTATGTCCCCTGGGATTTGAACGCAGACCTGCGCTGCAATAAACGGGACTTCGATTATTTCGCCGCTCGCGTTCCCCTGAACCACAAATACGAAGTTGACGTGAACATCTCGGTCTGGAACATGACCAATTACACGATCGATAAGAGTAAAAATGCAACCATGATCCTCGACGAAGTTGTTCACCCGCAGAATCGCAATCGCACGATCACCTGGATAAAGCATTACACGAGCCTGGAACCACCAAAGAACAATGAAACGGTCTGTGTCCATTACACTCGTGATCTGTGCCGCCTGGCCTACAAATATCTGGGCCCGAAGACGATCTCCTGGGGCTCGTCCAGCGTGCACGCGTATGGTATGATCTACACGGGCGGTGATTGGCGCTCACTCTCGAATTGGGATATCATCGACCCCTACTGGGATCTGTATGATAACCAGTTTTTGGCCGTAACAGGTATGCACGAGACAAACTCGATACATATCCTGCTCGACGAGGGACGGTATGGCTACTGGGCCATCACCCTCTCGGTCGATTACTGGAATAACACGATCGATGATGCTTACAAGGCGGAGTACCGGATCGGGAAGTATCGTGAATGACCCGCGTTTTTCACCGGTGTGTATGCACGGTCACATCTCCGCTGGTGCTTCGATACCCAGCACGTCCAGCACGTCCCGTAGCACGATTCGTGCGCAGTCCACAAGCACCAATCGTGCGTTCCGCAGTTCTTCCGCTGCGGTGAGCACGGGACAATCCTTATAGAAGAGATTGAACTGCTCAGCGAGCTCACGTGCGTATTTGGCCACCTGATGCACCTTCAAATCAGTGGCAGCCGCTTCGACCACAGAACCGAACTTTGCCAGCTTCTTGATCAACGCGATCTCACTCGGCGTCTGCAGTAGCGCAACGTTGTAGTCCCTTGGTACCGCACAGCCTTGTTCCTCCGCAGTACGTAAGATGCTGCACGCGCGGGTGTGCGCGTACTGAATGAACGGTGCGCCCTTCTTCTCAATGTCCAGCGCCTCGTCGAGATCAAAGACGATATGCTTATCAGGCGAGACCTTCACGATATCGTACCGTAAAGCGCCGATGCCTACCATGCGTGCAATCTCGCGTTTCCGCTCATCACGCAGGTCAGTCCGCCGTTTCACTACCGCGTCGTATGACCGTTCACCGATCTGCTCCATGAGATCATCAGCTGCTATGTAGCGCCCCGCACGTGTGGAGAGCGAGCCGGAAGGAAGCGAGACAAAGGCGAAAATAACGAACTCCGGCGCCTGCACACTCAGAAGCTCCAGTGCTTTTCGCAACTGCTGGGAGACGAGCTCGTGATCTTTGCCAAAGACATCGATCACACGGTCACCGTGCTCGCCCTTCCAGCGGTGGTACGCCAGATCCCGGGTGGTATACAACGATGTACCGTCCGATCGCTGTATCACCAGAGCTTTTTCTATGCCCTCCAGTTGGAGCAAGACCGCCTCACCTTCCCGTTTTATCTCGCCCTTCTGCTTCAACTCCTCGATCACCGCCCGTACCGCGCCACTTCGCACAAATGCGCTCTCATACTTGTACGTCACTGGCTGAATGTTCAATCGTGAAAACGAGGCTTGAATGCCCGCGAGGCACTTCTGCACCGCGGCATCGTATTTGCGCATGACCGCCTCGTCGCCTGCCTCGTAACGCCGCATGAGCTCGCTAACCTCTTCCTGATAGTCGCTCCGCTCCGCTAACAGCCGATTCGCCGCGATATAAACATCTGCGACCGCATGATCCGCTTTCTTCGTCTCGTCGTACGCTATTCGTTCCGCTCCCCAGACGACGACCGCGATCTGTCGTCCCATATCGTTCAGATAGTACTGCGGCTCCACCGCGTAGCCCGCGCAACGGAGCACACGCACCAGTGTGTCGCCGATGATCGCATTTCTGAGATGGCCAATATGCAGGGGCCCGTCGGGATTCGCCGAGGTGTGCTCGAGGATGATCTTCTCGTTCTTGTCTGCCGGAACCCGGCCCTCCTGCACCGCCTGCAAGGTCGCAGTCAGGAATGACTCATTCACAAAGAAGTTGATATACGGTCCAACGGCAACAACCTCCTTGACCAGCGAGCCGTAAGGGATTGCGGCGTGCGCCGCGATCTCCGCGGCAATGGCTGCTGGCGGCTTCTTGTACGACCGTGCAAGCGAAAAAGCAATTCGTGACGCGAGATCCGCGTGCTCACTCTCCTCAAGATCAACCGCAAGCTCGCCACAATCATATGAAGCTGCTCTTAATGCGTCCATGAGCAGTTTTCGCGCTTCTTCCTTGAACTGGAGAAACATGACTCGTGGTAGTAGTAATGATCGGTCGGGTTTAAAGCTTTGAGCATCTTAGAACGGCTATTAGGACGCTGCGCCATGCTTTGAACCCTTTTCTTCTCAGATGCTGTACACGTCATTATGCTCACCTTTGTTGGTCTTGGTCTCTACGATGAGCGGGACATCACCCTGAAGGGCCTGGATGCTATACAGGCGGCCGATATGGTCTTCGCCGAGTTTTATACCTCGCCCCTGGGCGGCAAAACGATCGCGAAGCTGGAAGAGTTGTACGGTAAACCCCTTGTCCTGCTGGAGCGGAGCGACCTCGAAGAGCACGCCGATGAACGGATCTTGAAGTTCGCGCGAGATCACGACGTGGTTTTGCTCAGCGGTGGTGATGCCATGATTGCGACCACGCACGTGGATCTGCGACTGCGTGCGATCGATGAGGGTATCGATACGCGCGTGATCCACGCGCCGTCCATCGCCTCGGCGGTTGCGGGACTCTGCGGGCTCCAGAACTACAAGTTCGGGAAATCAGCAACGGTTACGCCGCCACATAAAGAAGGCATCATATCGGAGGTACCGTACAATACGATTCACGCCAATAAGGAACGCGGGCTGCATACACTGCTCTATCTCGACCTCACGATGCGTATAGCTGATGCGCTGGAACTGCTGGAAGCCGTTGAGGAAACGCGAGGTGGAGCACTGCTGAAGACGTCAGTGTGCGTCGGTATCGCGCGCGCGGGATCTGCAGAACCGGTTGTGAAGGCTGATTACCCAGCGGCCTTGAAACGCTACGAGTTCGGTGCACTCCCGCAGGTGCTTGTTATACCTGGTGAGCTCCATTTCCTGGAGCGGGAAGCGCTGATAAAGATCGCACAGGCGCCTGAGGATATGTAAAGGGCTTCTGTTATAGTCTCCCGTATCGCTTGTGCGCCTCCTCGAAGGTCATGATTGATGTCTAATATCTTGACGATCTTTTCCTGTTCCTCAATCCGATAGAAGATGGTATAACTCCGGCTGACATGCATGCGAAAAAGGTCATAATCTGAAAGATGGAGCTTCTTCTAGTCCGCTCTTCCAGGATAAGGATCCTCTTTCAGTACCTCAAATCTTCGGTTAATCAGCCGTTTACTCTTTTCGGTCAGTGTACCAAGGTAGTTTAAAGCATCTCTCGTTATGAACACGCGATACATGCTTAGAGCTCCACGAATTCCGCGGTCTCTTCAATTCGTTTCATATCTTTGATGAGTTTGAGCTTTTTCTCACGCTCCAGTAACTCTTCGAGTAAATCATCAAACGTCTGCCCCGGTTCTTTCAGCCGATTCAATTCCTCCCAAATCTCCTGAGAGACAGGAATCCGCTTCGTGGCAACCATACCTGCTGTTTCATATTAATATGGTATAAAGATTTAGCTCCTGTGCGTAGTGAGCTCCATTTCCTGGAGCGAGAGGCGCTCATAAAGATCGCACAGGCGCCTGAAGATAGGTGATTCGGGGCAGCCGATGCGCGATTCAACCCGATTCAGCCCGAGAAGTGTTTCTTACCCAACTCAGCCGCCACGCCACACCCATTACCACAAGCAGCAACACGGCATACCCCAGGAAGAGCACCCGCGCACCGACGAGCTCGGAAAGCGCGCCGCAAACGAGTGGTATGCCGCCCAGGCCCGCATAAAATATCGTGTAATAGATCCCCATCACCTTCCCCCGACGTTCCTGCTCCCCCTCATTCGCTCCTGCGACGTTCGTGGCCAGCGTCAACGTGCCCAGCGAGACCGCGCCCAGGCCCGCCCCGAGAAACACGCTCATAAGCACGAGCTCGAACACGCTGCTAGCCTGATAGAGGATGAGCAGACCACCGGCAGAGAGAGCCAAGCCCGCAAGCGCGAGTGCGAGCTCGCCCAGTCGCTGCATTAACCTCGTCAAACCAAGCTGCAAAATCGCAAACACCAGAAACATGATCGAAAGAATAACGCCAATAAAGCCCGCTGAGAGCTTGAGATGCTCGAGCGCGAGGGCATAGGGTGAGAAGAGCGCGCCCATTATTGCCGCCACCCCGATCCCAAAGAAAATAATAAGACCTGCCAGCAGTAACAGTCGACGTTCATACTCGCGTAATGCGAGCTGTCTACCGCGTCGTATCATACGCTCTCCCGGCTCCTCCACAAACAGAACCACCAGAAGGACACTGAGGAGCGCAAAAACAACGCACACAAAGAACGGCATGTAAAGGCCATAAAAATCAAAGAGGATGCCGCCCGATGCAGGACCGACCGCCAGTCCGAGACCCAAGCCGATATTATAGACGCCCAACGCACGCCCTCGTTCCTGTGAACTCGTTATCTCGGACAGTAACGCGGTGATCGCCGGGAAGAACAGGCCCGCACCTGCGCCCTGAACCGCACGAACAAAGATCCAATGGTAGGGCTCCGTGGAGAACGGGAAGAGTGCCGACGCGAGCGCGTAAAGTAAGAGGCCCACAACGATTAACGGCTTCCTCCCCCAGCGATCTGAGAGCATACCACCAGGGATATTGAGCGGTGTACTCACCATGGTGAACGCCGAGAAGATCAGCGCAGCCACGAGAAAGGGCGCCGTTGACGCCGCTACCCATACGCCGAGCAGCGGTGTGATCACCGTAACGCCGAATTGCGTGCTGAAGACACAGAGCGCAGCAATGATGACAATGGTGGTAGGTCGATGATGAGGATCAGCACGCATGTGTAGTTATAACTTTTCACCGCGCTATTTAACTGTTCGTTGGTTTCACCATCGAGGCGTGGAACACGCTACGGCCACGCGTTCTCTTCAGCAACTGATGATGAAAGTCCTGGTCGGCTCGCGGAATCCCGTAAAGGTGGATGCAACAAAGGTAGCGTTTGCGCAGTTCTTCGACGCGGTCGAAGTCCTTGCACTCGCGGTAAGCAGTGGCGTCTCCGCTCAGCCTATCGAGGACGAGACGTTCGAAGGTGCTGAGCATCGCGCTGAAAGAGTGCGAGTACTGAACGACGAGCAGAACCTGCATGCGCAGTTCTTTGTGGGCATTGAAGGCGGCATCAAGCAGCTCAGGCAGCGCTGGTTCGCCTTTGGCGCAACGTGCGTAATTAACGCCCGTGGACGAAGAGGGTACGGCACGACACCGTTCTTCGAGTTGCCAAACGCCATCAGTGCTGAGCTCATGAAGAGGACAGGTGCCGAGCTCGGGGACGTGATGGATCGGCTGACCGGAATGGAGAACACGAAACAGAAACAGGGCGCAGTGGGGTTCTTCACCCAGGGTGTACTGAGCCGGAAAGCGTATTACGTGGCAGGGCTAACTGTTGCGCTGATCCCTTTTTTGAATGCTGATTTGTACTTCCGGTAAGTTACGAGCTAGCAATGGACTCGTACTCATTTCCATCGCCACATCACCACGCCTTCCGCGACCTTCGGCAGGAAGAGCGTAGACTTTTGTGGGAAGGGCTTACGCTCACTATGCGCCTTGTATTCCACCTCGGCGATCTGTAGCGGTTTGAGTATAAAAGCGACCTGGAAGCCGTCCTTATCCACTTTCTCCACGGCTTCACTCGGGCTCGCGGTAAAAACGAGATCTACCGGTTTGCCGATCAGCGTTGGGCCGATCAGCCACTCATGCAGGCTGATAACGTCCAGACCTACGCGTTCGCCCCGCTCGGTCGCCAGCTGCCGCACACGCTGCTCATCAGCTCGCAACAGATAAAAACAGTCGCCATCGTACATGATGAACCGAACATCGAGCTCTCCGTGAGACTCATTGAGCTTCTTATAGAGCTCTGCGCTACTTGTTTCCCGTTCCAGTGGTTCTATCGTGAAATACGCTTTTATTCGCTGCCAGAGCTCCGTCATCCGGCACGCGCTCACGCAGCGATGCCAGGGCAGGAGCAGCAGCGCGCGATCACCACCCTCAACGAGCACCATAAGCGTATACGCCGTGCCTTCCGATCCTTCCTGGCTGAGCTGATACGCAGCCGTGTAGCGATGATGCCCGTCGAGGATCATGAGTGCCTTCTCGCGCATGAGCTCCTGAATCAGCTCGATGACCGACTCATCAGAAATTTCCCAGAGCAGATGACGAGCACCGTTCACCTCAACGTCCACCAGTGGTTTCCGCTGCTCGGTGAGCTTCAAATCCGGTCTGTGAAAACCCAGATAGCCCTCAAAGAGGCGGTTGAGTTCATGACCGGGCATCGAATATTCCGCGACGATCGGCGAGAAGTTCATCCCGCAAGCCTGCATCAGATGGACACGCTCCTGCGTCTTTACCGCAAACGTGCGCTCGTGTCCCACAACCGTAGAATCGTTGAGCTGCTCCACCTTCACGAGTGCGACGAGGCCAAAGATGAAATAGACTTCGGTTCGCTTCTTGGCCGGCAATTGCGCTGCGATACTTTCGGGCACCGTATAGCGCACCCCGTAGAGGTAAAAAGAAGGTCGCTCACGCTCCTTTAAGAGCCGATCACGGAAAAACCGCGCCAGGCTCCGCGTCGCGTACGCGACGAACTCGTCTTCCGCAACACCATCTTTTCGTGTGGTAAAGTGAATGACGTTGTTCTCCCTCACCGCGTACCGCTCATACTGCTGCGCATCAATGGTATCGTATACCGGGCATACCAGCTCCGTCCTGTTCTCCAGATCGGGATTCAAGATCGTCGCCGCGAAAGGTCTGAGTTCCACCATCGTTCATTCCACTTCTAGTCTCTCACCTATCCATAAGAAATCCCTTCACGGGTCGATCCCTGCTCCTCAATTTGTGGATCCTCACGCGCACCTCCAACACAGCGAGTTACGTGATCAGACGCGCGATCAAATCGCCCCGGTTCACGCCCAGGTTCCGCGCTACCGGTTCACATTTGGCACGTAAAAGGTAGAGCAGTCGCCCCTCTAGCCCGAGCTCCGATCGCGTCTCAAACTCCGAGATCGCTTCATAGTTACCCATACCCTTCGCTATCACCAGATACCGCTTGTCCCGGAACACCTCCAGGAACGTCTCCGTCGCTTCCTCCAGTGAGAGCCCAATGTACGCACCACTCGGAACGATCCTGATCCCTTCCTCTGAGCCCGAGATACCCGCTTCCTTCAGATCCTCTACCGTCGCATCATTCAAGACGGGCGCGCTCTTCGGCGAGATCACGACCGCCTTGCCCAGGTTCGCCAGTTTTCGCACCACAAAGACGTCAAAAACGATCTCGCCCGCATTATCCGTCAGGTACAACATCCGCTCGTGCGACCGGATCGCCGCGAGGATCTCCGCACGATTCCACACGAGCTGTTCGTGGAGCGTGCGATCGAAGAGCTGCGCAAAGCGCGCTTCGCTGTACTCATACCCTTTCACCCCGTACTCCATCGAGTTCGCCGCAGCCGCGATCCTGATCACGGCCTCAAGCTTGTCAGTCGCAGCCTCGAAAAAGTGCTCCGCCGCGGGTAGCAGACTCCGCGCGAGAGCATTATTCCGTCGTTTCGCCTCCGCATGGGGATCGCGTACGCCACTCCATCGCTGTAATATCCGTTCGCGCTCGGTGCCGTAAAACGGTGGCGAATGCAGCTCGTCTGCCTCGAGATGGGTGCTGATAAACCTGATGACCTCTCCGAGCGCACCGAACTTCTCGCGCTCCTCAGTGAAGAGCCGATCACATTCTAATTGCGCGCGGTCCACCAGACAGGCGAGACATTCTGGTTTGATCTTCATGGTACAGCAGCGGTCCAGAGCACCCGGAGACGGGATGCTGCGTCCCGGGCATAGATTAAAAAGGATAAAATTATATAGGATGTAGAGCTAAAGTATATAGGCTCGTAGAAGCATAAGTTAGAAGAAAAAAGAGGAAAGGAAAGATGGCAGAGAAAGAGCATATGAATTTGGCGATAATCGGCCACATTGACCACGGCAAGTCAACGCTGCTGGGACGGCTGCTCATGGACGCGGGGGTGATTGACCCACACGTGATCGACGAGTACAGGAAGAAGGCAGAGGCGATCGGAAAAGGCTCATTCGAGTTTGCTTGGGTGATGGATAGTTTGAAGGATGAACGAGAGCGCGGAATTACCATTGACGTCGCTCATCAGAGATTTGATACTGAAAAGTTTTATTATACCATCGTCGATTGCCCGGGTCACCGGGACTTCGTCAAGAACATGATCACCGGTACGTCTCAGGCGGATGCGGCTGTCCTGGTGGTGGATGCCAAGGACGGGATCATGGCGCAGACGAAGGAGCATGTCTTCCTGGCACGCACGCTGGGCGTCTCGCAGCTCATTATCACGCTTAATAAGATGGACCGGGTGAACTATGAGCAGGGGCGTTACGAAGAGCTGAAGAAAGAGGTTATGAGTCTGCTGAAGATGGTGGGTTACAAGGAGGAACAGGTCATTTTCATCCCTGTATCTGCCTTTGAGGGTCAGAACATCACGAAGAAGAGCGATAAGATGCCCTGGTTCGACGGGCCGACGTTCCTGCAGGCACTGGATCTCATGAAAATGCCGGATAAGCCGATCAATCTTCCGCTGCGCATTCCTGTGCAGGACGTCTATACCATTACCGGGGCAGGTACGGTGCCTGTGGGTCGCGTTGAAACCGGTAAGCTCAAGAAAGGCGATAAGGTGATCTTCAATCCGGCAGCGAAGACCGGCGAGGTGAAATCCATTGAGATGCACCATGAGGAGATACCCGAAGCGCTTCCAGGTGATAATATCGGCTGGAACGTCCGAGGCGTTGGGCGAACTGATATCCGGAGGGGCGATGTCTGCGGGCATACTGACACACCGCCGACCATTGCCGATGAGTTCACCGCACAGCTCATTGTGCTGCAGCATCCTACCGCGATTACCATCGGGTATACACCGGTCTTCCATTGCCACACCGCTCAAATTGCCTGCACGATTACCGAGATTAGCAGGAAGTTGGATCCACGAACCGGTGCCACAAAGGAAGAGCATCCCGATTTCATCAAGACGGGCGATGCCGCGATCGTCAAGGTAAAGCCAACGCGACCGCTGGTAATCGAGAAGGTGAAGGAGATCCCGCAGCTCGGTCGGTTCGCGATCCGGGACATGGGGCAGACCGTGGCCGCAGGCATGGTCATGGACATCCAGACGAAATAGCCACCTGACAGGCTCTCGTCACACAAAGCACGTCATCAGGAGGAATAGAGCGGAAAGAGATGAACCAAAAAGCACGGATAAAGCTCTCGAGCATCGATCACAAGAAACTGGACGAAATCTGCCAGCAAGTAAAGCGGATTGTCGAAACTACTGGTATCCGGATGTCCGGACCCATTCCGCTCCCTACCAAGAAACTCATCGTGCCCTGCAGAAAGAGCCCGGACGGTGAAGGCTCACCGACCTGGGATCACTGGGAGATGCGTATCCATAAGCGCTTGATCGACCTTGAAGCGGACGAGCGGGCGTTACGGCAATTGATGCGCATACCCATTCCCAAGGACGTGCACATAGAGATTGTGCTGAAGGGATAAGGGTACCGCCTGCGAAATATCGAAAGCTATAAATACCCCCGGGTCGGTATCCTATACCATCACGTGTATCCTGAAAGAACGAGGTGATTTGAATGGGTGTGGTACCTGATGAGGAAATAGCGAAAATGGATGCTGAAATTGCGGCACTGATCAAGGAGATTGGCGATTTAGCGAACGAATTCCAGGCCGCAACGGACGATGCGCAGAAGGTTGAGTTGATCAATAAGATCACCGAGAAGGAGAAAGACCTCCGCGCCGCGCGGCAGATGAAGGGTCAGTTCAAGGCGGTGCAAACCGGAAAGACCAAGCTCTGGTAATCGCTCGTACGTTAACCGCGTTACGTTAGCTACTAGCGCTCCTGAACGTCCCAACGAACGAACAAACAAAGAAAAAACGAAAATAAAACAAAATAAAAAGAGGAGAGAAGAAAGGGTTTTATCCTTCTTTCTTCCTTTATTTGCGTTCAATAAAGTATTCGCTTGTTTTTAGTTTGGTTTAGATGCTTACTTGAGCAGTTTCTCTGACATCGTGGTCGTCTGCTGATCCAGGCCGAGTTCTTTTACGCTCATGCCCATGGCAAGCCCAACGAGCTGCAGGGCAAAGAGGACCGGCATATTGAAGTTGGTGCCGAACGCCTTGTTGATCTCATACTGCCCTCGATCGAGCTGCAGGTGACAGAACGCGCAGGGATGAATCACGCAGTCCGCGCCCACCTCGATCATATTCACCAACTTCTGACGTGTCCACTCCAGAGCGGTTGGGGTATCCGCGGTTCGCACACCACCGCCCGCGCCACAGCACATCAACTTGTCCTTGTATACCGCCTCTTTCGCTCCGATCGCCTTCACGATATCTTCCAGGATGTACGGAGTCTCGGACGAGCCATGCCCGCGCACCTCGCTCGGTTTGAGGAAGTGGCAGCCGTAATGGATCGCTACATTCACATCAGTCATCGGCTTCGTTACCTTCTCTTTGAGCGCGTCCAGGCCGATCTGATCGTGCAGCACCGCGATGGAATGATGTACTTCCGTGGTGCCCTTATACTCCCTGCCTGCTTTGCCCAGGATCTCATTGACCTTCGCCTTCAACTTCGGATTGTTTTTGAGCATATGGTCTGCCTCCTGGAGCGAGCCGTAGCAGCCGTTACAGGTCACGTAGATCTCGAGCCCCATCTCTTCTGCGATCGCGAGATTGCGTGCTGCAATGGGCAGCCACGTGTACATATCGAATGACCCGAAGACACCTGGTGCGGGACAGCAGGACGCGCCGAGCATCTCCTTCGTCTCGATCCCGAATGCTTTGAAGACCTTCTTCGTCGCCGCTTCTATCCCCGGGTACCGGTTGGGGGTAATGCAACCGAGGAAATAGGCATACTCCCTTGCTCCTTCTTCACTCATTTCTTCTCCTCCTCCTTCAAGTCCATCTTGTCCCAATCAAAGTCGATCAGCTCATCGAACTTCGTCTCTTTGCAAATTTTCTGGACCTGTTCCAGCTGCTCCTTATGCTTCTGCGTCGTTGGCGGCTGCGAGTCAAGTCCGAGCGATTCGCGTATCTTCATCTGATCGGGCCCGATGGGCACACCGTGGCCAGTCTTCAAAGCATAGACGCCGATCTTCCGGTGCGGCACGGACATATGCCCTTCCCTCGCCGCCAGGTTGCGGATCGTCCGAATGATATCGGTACACTTCACGCCCTTTGGACATCGCTCATAGCAGGTGTAGCACGTGGTGCAGTACCACAGCTCGGGTGCGTTAAAGAGCTCCTCACGCATGTCCTCCTGCGCCATCCGGAAGAGTTTTCGAGTCCGGAGCGCGGTGATCCGACCGGAGGGGCAGCCGCCGGTGCACTTACCGCATTGCACACACTGCAGCAGCGTTTCCATGTGCTCCTCGCCGAAAACGCCGCCACCCCATTCCATAATTTCCTCTTTCAAGGTTGCCATTTGCATTCCTCCTAGTAGTTATAGTCTTGTTGTACTCGCTACTCTTGTGTAGCTCCTTAAAAACATTGCGGTTTTTCGTGGCTATGCAACAACGTTGTTGTTGCTATAGCGAGAGCGCCAGCAGCCGCGCCGCTCCGCGCTCCAGGTCCAGCAGCGCCACCGTCTTCCGACCCGTGAGATAGCCACAGCACTCACCGGGATTGATAATCCAGGTCCGATCAGCCTGCGCATCGATGACCGCCTGATGTGTATGCCCATAAATAACGAGATCATACAGGCCGGAGGCGGCCAGGGGGTTCACGAGCTCTGGTTTGTGCGTCACCATAATCTTCCAGGATCCACGTTCGAACTCGTAGGGATCCTCATGAAGCTCACCTACGCCGTTCTCGCGATAATACCGCGTTAATAGCAGCTTATCACCGTCATTATTGCCGAATATCCCAACGAATTGAGCGTTTAGCTGCTGAAACGGCTTTGACGTAAAGGGGGAGACAAAATCGCCCGCGTGTACCAGGAGATCGATACCTTCGCGATTGAACACCTCCACTGCCGTGGAGATCGCCGCGATATGGTCATGTGTATCTGAAATAACACCCAGCTTCATGTGCTCTCAGGCCCCCTGCACTGCCGGTGGCGTGCTCAGTCCAGCAGCGCTCGCTCTTCGTGATAAAATATATCTATCCGCTCTTTAAAAGCGAGTGTGGAGCGATGAAGGTAGTAGTTAGTGCTCATTAAGCGAGACTGCACTTCGTCGCAGAGCGCTGCTGCTGATTAAAATACCCAGCCACTGAGCCAGCGTAAGCTCTCCTTGTATTCGTAGGAGACCGGGTATCCAGAAATGACGGGATAAAAGAGGAAGAAGAGAACGGCAACCAGCACGAGGAAGAGTACGACCAGGCATAGTGCGATGCGCTTCGATCTCTTCGTGTGCCATTCACGTGCGAATGGCAGCTGGAGCCAATAGCTAACGGCAAAGATCAGAAAGGGCAGATTAGCCGTGAAATGGTAGATGAAGAGTATGCGCGAGATGAGGATGAAGGCGAGCCACTGGATGAGAAAAGGGATAAGCATAAAGAGTAAGAGAAAGGTTCGCTCATCTGCTCTTCGTTTGAATGCGGCCCGTATAAGGAGGATGCCCAGCGCCGTCAACGCGGGGATACTGCACCACCAGAGCACCGGATTACCCATTAAAACTATGGTTGAGACCATACCGTCGAGCGAGTTGGCATAGAGCCAGAGCGGCTTGAGCAGCAGTGGCCAGGACCACCAGGGTGAGGAGTACGGGTGCGTTGCCTCTATGCCTGCGTGATAGCCGAACATGCGCAGCTGGAGATCGAATACGGTCCAGGAATCAGTAGGGAGAACAGTGATCGTGCCCTGAGTGAGGTATTCGGAGAGGTAACCGAGGTAGACCGGTAAATGCTGGAGATCGATGAGCCCGTGGCCCTCGCCGGAGAGCATGTAGGGGATATAGGTCGCGATGTAAATTGCCGCGGCCGCAAACAGCCCTGCCAGGACGATCCACGCGTCACGTAGCAACGGCTGTTCCAATCTCCGATTGTTGATAAGCATGAGAATGAGCACCGCCGCCAAACCGAAGATCGCGATCCACTTCACGGCGAAGCAGAGCCCGAAGCAGAGTATGCAGAGAAAGAGAGAGTGCCCTGCACGGTAGTTTTGCGCTCTCCCGGTCGTTGAGAGCTCAGCCTCACGCTTCTCGAAATAATTAAAAGCGAAATAGAACATCAAGATCGAGAAGAGCAAGAGGTAAATCTCTCCAATGGCCAGGCGCGCCAGAGTAAAGTGGAGGAAATCGAACGTGAGGAGAAAAGCGGCGAAAAAACCGGCCAGGGCACTTTTGAAGAGCCGCTTGCTGAAGACGAAGATGAGCGGGATCATCGCAGTGGCGGCAATGAGGCCGAGAATCCGCCAGCCAAAGGGGCTCATACCGAAACTCGCAATACCTGCGGCGATGATGAGCTTCCCCAGTGGCGGGTGCGTCCATTCATAGGGCTCCTCGAGGTGGAGGTGCTCCTCTGCAGTACGGACGAAGTACATCTCATCGAAGTACGCCCCGTATTTCTGCGTGATCGGAAGCGTAATGAGCTCGTACTCGTCGGCCAATCGTTGCGCGGCGCCGTCTCCGGTAACCGTAACGGGCTCGAGCTTATCATTCGCCGCTGAAAGCACCAGAATCTCGCCGACCTCACCATTCGAGGCCTCGGTGAATACGAATCTCAGATACCTGGTACTCGTAGCGGGCAGTGATAGCCGCTCCCATGAGCTAAAATGGACGTGGTTCGCAGGATCTCTGTCGAAGGCGGCGAGCATTTGCCAGTCATCGAGCGGTGCGCCGTAATATACCGAAAACTGTGTCCGCTGTGCATCATTCAGAAAGACATAGAGTTCTTTGACCTGCTGAACGTCGCCCAGATCAAAGACCGCTTCGGTGCTTGCCGGCCATACGGATGAAGATGGAATCGCCAGGGCGCCCATGTTAACGAGCGCGCAGCTGAGAAAAATGGCCATCAGTGCAATGACCACAGCACCTTCCCGCGGCTCGAAATCCGCCTGCTTCCGCATGGGCATATCACAAAGAACAAATTGAATGGATTTATTTATGAACGAAGAGAACTATAGCTTTGTATTGTATATATATACGCCCTATCCGCACACGTACGAACGAGCATGAAAATAGCATTTTATATTATCTAGATATTATGAAAATAGCATTTTATCATCGCACGGTCAGTGGTGGCATAAAGACGCACGTGGAAGCGCTCACGCGCGAATTCGAGAAGCAGGGGCACGAAGTGAAGCGAATCGACCAGTTCTCACTTGGCTCCAGGATGCTGGGCAATTCTACGGGCGGGATTTCCTACGGGTTCGACTTCGCGCTCCGAAAGATCAAGCGCGAGGTTGCGGACTGCGATATTCTTCATATCCATCATGCCGCGACCTTCTCGGAATATTTCCTGCCCTTCTCCTCCATCTGCTCTGACGTCAATGTGGTCAATACCTTTCATATTCAGGCAGGTAACAGCCTCAGTGGTGAGGTAGCCCGGGCGATCATCTCGATGCTCGTGACGCTCTATTTCGGACACTCGAAGAAATTCATCTCGGTGAGTGCGGAGATCGCGGACTACATCCGCCAGAACTGCTTCGTCTACAACTTCAGCGGCACGGGCAACGGTACCGAACTCGTGGTCATACCTAACGGTGTGGATATCCATCGCTTTTATCCCGCGGATTCTGAGGACCAAACTGTGCGAGGTGGCGGGGATCTCTGTTTAGGTTATCTCGGCCGTCTTTCGCCTGAGAAGAACGTGATCAATCTGATTAAAGCGGTAAAGACACTGGAGCGAAAGACTGTCCGGCTGAAAATCGCCGGCACGGGCCCGCTGTACAGCAAAGTGAAACGGCTGGAAGACGACCGCATCGAGGTTCTGGGCTATGTCGAGGATGCGCCCGCCTTCTATCGCGGCATAGATGTGTTCTTATTGCCATCGAAGCTGGAAGCACAGCCAATAGCGCTGCTCGAAGCTATGGCTTCCGGTCTCCCGGTGATCGCAAGCAATGTGGGTGACAACAAGTATTTTGTGAGGAAGAACGGGTTCCTCTGTGGGACATCGGTGCCTGATATACGAGCAGCGATCAGTGAGATTCTGGACGCCGATGTGGAGCGCATGGGTGAGGAATCGCGGCGCATGGTGGAACGTGATTATACGTGGGATCAGATAGCCGCGCAAACGCTTGCGGTCTACAGAGCCGCACAGCGCTCGTACTAACTAATTTTCTACGCTTTTCTCACTGCTCCGGTCCAACGTACAGCACGCGGGTGCATTTTTTATCTCGCGGATTATAAGCTAAGCGTAAGAAGGAAGACGGAAGGGCAGGAGAAGCATGGAAGCGCGCGACACGCTGCGAAGCCTGGAGCTGAATGTGGAGGAGATCATCACTCGTGAAGAGTTAGAGGCGCTCCTGGCGAGGAAATCAGAGCGGCAGCCGCGTGCATACGTGGGTATTGAGCCCAGTGGCAACGTGCACCTTGGGCATCTGCCGTTCTTGAACACCTTGCGCATACTGCAGCGAAACGGCGTTCATATCATCGTTTTGCTCGCTGATCTCCATGCCTATCTGAACGAGAAGGGCGAATTCGACCAGATCCGTGAGACTGCGGAGTACAATAGGCGCTGTTTCGCCGCCTCGGGCTTGAGTGCTGAGACGGAATATGTGTATGGCAGTGATTACCAGCTGGAAAAGGAGTACATGCTCAATATCCTGCGGCTGGCCACGATCACGACGGAGAAGCGCGCGCGACGGAGCATGGATGAGGTCTCGCGGAGCACGGAGGACCGAAAAGTCTCGCAAACGATCTACCCACTGATGCAGGCGATGGATATCTCCCATCTCAACATTGACATCGCGATCGGCGGGATCGATCAGCGGAAGATCCACATGCTCGCACGGGACAATCTCCCGAAACTGGGCTTCACCGCACCAGTCTGTATCCATACGCCGCTTTTGATCGGGCTCGATGGCGAGAAGATGTCCTCATCCAAGCAGAATTTTATCGCGATAGACGAGCCTGAGGAGAGCGTGGCGCAGAAGCTGAAGAGCGCGTTCTGCCCCCCTAACGTCGCAGATGGGAATCCGGTGCTGCAGATATATAAACATACGATCTTCCCGAATCCGGATCGGAAAGACGAGGTGACGATCGAGCGGCCTGAGAAATACGGTGGCAACGTCAGCTACGAGCATTACGAGACGCTGGAACGCGATTACGTTGCTGGAACGCTCCATCCGTCGGATTTGAAGGCGAACGCGGTGCGATCGCTCAACGAAGTCCTGGATCCGATCAGACAGCGAATGCAATAGGAGTCGCACTGGTTACGGTGCTCAAGGCCAATAGCGTTTTTTATAGCGGTATATCCCTCACGATCGTTCCACATAGCGACCACGGCGCTCGATCTCTGCTACACGGTTGAGCACCTGAGCGGGCTGTGGTGCGGTGCGTGTATAGCCGGTAATGAACGCCGCTCGCAAACGTTCGTAGGCTTCGTGCGTGCCTTTCAGACTCTGAAAGAAGACGTGGACGTCAACGCCACGTGCTTCGGTGCTCGCATCGACGAAGGCCAGACCGAAATCGATAAGGTAAATACGGCCGGAAGACGGCTCCACGATGATATTTGAGGTGGTGAGATCGCCATGAATGATGCTGCTTCTGTGCAGTGTCCCTACGTGCTCGCCGATGCTTTCGCTGATCTGCTCCGTGATCACGTCCCTGGCCAGCGAACCCGGGATTCGCTCCATGACCAGTGTGAAGTCGTTAACGTCAAAGACGATGGGTGTGGGCACACCATTCCGTCGCGCCTCTGAGATGAGCTTTGCTTCACTCTTCGTCCGCTCTCGCCGCAGTCGTGCATCCAGGCTCGGTACCCGATACCGTTTCTCAATGCGCTGTTTATACACGAGCTTGCCTGCGATCTCAACGATCGCTTCTGCGCACTGGTACCGCTCTTCAGGCTCGTCTGCGTCCATCAGGGAGACCATGCTTGAGTGAGCGCTTTGTTGCAGAAAAATCTTGGGCCATAATGGTATCCTTTTATATGCTCCGTGAGCCAACCTAGGAGATGAGGTGCAGGTAAGATAATGGTAGAACAGGGTAAATTTCCTCCTGGTTGGAAGCAGATGCCTGGTGAGAAACTTGAGTACCGGAAGAAGCTCGGCCAATTTGAGCTGATCGCGACGGAGAAGATGGGGTTTTGCGAGAAGTGTGGCGAGAAGAGCTTAGGATTTTCGCTCCAAACGAAGGACAGCAGAGGCGATTATTTAGGTAAATCGGGAGCCTACTGGTGCACGAAGTGCGGCGAGGGCATGAGTCCAGAGGCATACGAGGATTTCGTGAAGAGCGAGCTGATAACACCCGAGATGTAGCTGGCTGCTCTGCTGGCTGGTGGAACGCAGAAGGCGCTGGTATGCTCCCTGTGCGAGCATCTAGCTCAAACGAACACTTATTCCTCGCTCTCTATTCCTTTTTTACGGTCTCAGGGTTGGCCAGGCTCACGTGTACCGTCCCTCCCACAACACCTTTGTACGGTAGGTAAAGACGAACCGCCCCCATCGCCTCAAAGCTGACAGTTACTCGAATCAGGCACGTATTTATGCAATAACGGCTAGATAGAGGTACACGATGATCCCGTTGGAGCGCGATAAGAAAGCTGCGCTTCTTTCCATTGTTATATCGGCCGGTCTGGCAGTGGTAAAATACGTTATTGGCATGCTCTCGGGAAGTGTTGCTCTAATAGCCGATGCAATTCACTCGTTTACTGATATTATCAGTTCAATCGGTGTTTTTATTGGTCTCACAATCTCGAGTCGCGAGCCCGCCGAAGAGTTCCCCTATGGCTTTTATAAGATCGAAAATATCGCCAGCCTATTCCTTGCGCTCGCGATCTTCTATGCGGGCTATGAGATTATCCTCACCTCTGTTGAGAAGTTTGGAACCGCGATCGTAACCAATCTGGGACCAGCAATCCTGGTGGCACTGCTATCGGTGGTGACCGCGCTATTCTTGAGCAGGTATAAGCTCAAGGTCGGCCAAGCGATCAATTCGCCCAGCTTGATCGCGGACGGGCAACACACGAAATCAGACGCCTTGTCGTCCATAGCGGTATTATTAGGATTGGTGGGCTATTACTTTGGCTTCTCCTCGCTTGATTCGATAGCTGGTATCGCTGTCTCAGTGCTCATCTTCCGCGCGGGCTACGAGATCTTCAAGGACTCGGTCAAGGTGCTGCTGGACGCATCGATCGAGTATGAGGCGCTGAATCGAATACGGGAGATTGTGACGAGCAATTGCTGTATCCGGAAGATCAACTCACTGAAAGCACGGAGCTCCGGGAAGTTTATCTTCATCGAGCTGGCGGTAGAGACGAACTATTCGGATCTCGAGCGGGCGCATCATCTGAGTGAGCAGATCGAGACACAGATCAAATCAGCGGTTAAGAATGTGGACCGGGTGCTCATCCATATGGAGCCGGAAGTGAAGGAATTTATCCGCTATGCCGTTCCCTGCACCGATAATAACGGGCTGCGCTCAACGGTCTCAGCACACTTCGGTGAGGCGGAGTACTTCTGCCTCTTTGACCTTCGGGCGGCAGGCAACGAGCTGACGAAGCTGGAATTCCTCAAGAACCCGTATCGCACGCTGGAGAAGCGGAAGGGCTTGAAAGCTGCGGAGCTGCTCGTGAGCTAGCGGATCGATAAGCTGCTCAGCAAGGAGAGCATGACAGAAAAGAGCGCGTTCTACGTACTTGACGACGCGTTCGTGGAAACAGAAACGACGGACGCGACAACGGTGGAAGAGATAGTGGCAGCGCTCCAGCAGTGATGTGTTCTGGTCATTCGAAGACCGTGAGCGCGATCATCATCATGAAGATACCGAGAATGATCCCGATGTTCGTGAGGTGCTCGCTACCGTAGCGGTTGGCGATGGGGATGAGCTCGTCGAAGCAGATGAAGACCATGATACCCGCGACGAGCGCAATAGCGGCAGCGAGAACGAAGGTATTCAGAACGGGCAGCAGAACGAGGATAGCGAGAATCGCGCCGAGCGGTGCTGTCAGACCGGCGAGGAACGAGTAGAGGCAGGCCTTGCCGCGATTGCCGGTGGCGCAGTAGAGCGGGACGGCACAGGCAACGCCTTCAGGAATGTTGTGAAGCGCAATGGCGATGGCAATCGGTATGCCCAGTCTGAGGTCGGCCAGAGAGACGAGCGCGACGGTCAGGCCTTCCGGGAAGTTATGCAGTCCGATACCGAGCGTGGTCATGATTCCGCCCCGGTAGAGGCGATCGCAGTGCGCGTCGACCTGTCCGTCAAGGTGTACGTGCGGGATGAAGCGGTCAAGACCGTGAATCACGAGCAGCCCAATAAAGAAAAAGACATTGGCACGAAAGAGACCGATATCCACCTTGGCGCTGCAGAAGAGGTCTACAAAAGCCACAAAGATCATGACGCCCGTGGCAAAGCCAAGACTGATCGAGAGATAGCGGTTGTCCGGCTTGGGAATGACGTATGCGACGAGGCTACCAATGCCCGTGGCGAGTGCGGCGAGCGTGGTGAGCAGGAGCGCTTGATAAATGCCGAGTGTGGTCACCATGGCGTAGGTATATACGGTGCAGGCCGCAAATAAATGTACGCTTTGGTTTCCGGAAACTGAGGCGATATGAGGAAGAAAAGGCAAGGTGAAGGTTTTATGACGAATGAAGAACGGAGTAGTGGAATGGGCGATCAATTCCAGCAGGAGCTGAAGTATCAACGCGGTCACCTGCCCGCCTGGCAGCTTGATTGGGCACGGAAACCCGAGACGTATAAGCAGTATCCATCAGCACCACGGGTGCAGCTCGATACGCCGGATCGAGCAGGAGGGCCACCGCTGTGGTCTGTTTTAGCGAGGAGGCGGAGTGTGCGGCACTTCAGCACAGAGCCGCTGACGAAGGCTGAGCTCTCGCAACTCCTGTGGGCATCGCAGGGTATCACGAAGCTGCAGCAGGACTATGCGTTCAGAACCGCGCCGTCGGCGGGCGCGCTGTACCCTGTAGAAACGTATGTGGTGGTGAATGCCGTTGAAGACGTTGAATCGGGAGTGTATCATTATCCGGTGGCTCGCCATGAGCTGGAACAGCTCCGCGCGGGCGATTTCCGCATGGCGGTTGCCCAGGCTGCGCTCGATCAGGAGATGGCGTACCATGCGCACGTGGTCTTCATCTGGACGGGGGTATTTGCACGTTCGAAGTGGAAGTACCAGCAGCGTGCGTATCGGTACGTGTATTTAGATGCAGGCCATATCGCGCAGAACGTGGCCCTGGCGGCCGTGGGACTGGGACTTGGGAGCTGCCAGATCGGTGCGCTCTATGATGATGAAGTGAACGCGCTGGTGGAGGTTGACGGTGTGAACGAGAGCGTGGTGTACATGACGGTCGTGGGGCGACCAGGCTGACCCTGGCAGCGAAAAGGAGCAAGTCGTTACCCGTGGCGTAACGCTTAAGAGTCCACCTGCATGTATCTAGAGTATTGCAGTACGAGCCGTCAGATTCTAGGTTGAAGAGACTAAGGTGACTGAAGCAGGAGCAGAAAAAGCAAGTCCGCTCTACACGTTACAGGGCAGACGGGTGGGTGCGCACACGCTGCAGGTGGCCGAGATTCAGCCGGGTGCATTCGCGGGCGTTTTCTCCTTCAGCCTGCAGGTTCTGGAGCGGACGATCGTAAGCGGGCTCTTTTACGAGGGTAGCAGACACATCAAGCCCTGGCTGGAGCTCGAGTATACGCCTATCACGGGTGACGAACGCGATCAAGATGGTGAAACGCTCTTTCAGCTGCTCGCTGAACTCATACCACCTGGCGGGCACATCTCCGTCGCTTATTTAGAGCATAAGGTAACAGCACGCGCACTCATCTCGGGCGTGCCGGCACCGGCGACGCCGATCGGGTATTTGCTGTGGCGCTGCGGCTGCCGGTGGTACAAGGACTGGTACTTCGCAGAAGGCTGGAAGGAGGGCGGGATCAAGTTGCAGGGCGAGAAACCGTTGACCGAAGAACGGGCACGGGAGAACACAGCGAGTATCGTGGCGGAGCTGACCGCGTTTCTGAAGAAGGGCGGGTATGTGGAGCCTGAAATTGAAGGTGTGTGCAAGGCGTTAGCATCCAAAATTTTGGTATCACTGTGAGGCGAGAAGATAAGGATAAAAATGAGCGATGATGCGGCAAATACTTG
>JBNGDK010000033.1:0-22554 GCA_049975405.1 Candidatus Methanospirareceae archaeon | reverse complement strand
GTGCCCGTAAATTGCGAGTCTGTCCTCAGGAGTGAGTTGCGGGACAGCCTCGATACGACTGAAAAATGAGTGACCAACCAATACTGTTATTACTACATACCGAATAGAATATGTCCAGAGGAGTACTGATTTGTAACATGACCATGAAATGTCTTGGTACCATAAACGTGGGCGAGCCGACGCTTGTTATCAAGCAATGCCCGCAATGTGGCTCGGAGGTAGAGTTGTTCTCGGATGAGCAACAGGTGCGCTGCAGCACCTGCGGCGCCGTCGTCCATAAGTGATCAGAGGCACTAAACGGCGCTCTGTATTACGCACGTACCCGAGTAGTCCGCACATTTTATATGGGCATACACCAATGTCTACGGGGGGTAATGTTCAATGAGTTTATTAGAAGTGGATGATAGATCGTGGGAGCAGGAGGTGGAGCTCTCGGAACTGCCGGTGCTGGTGATGTTCTTTGGCCCCATGTGCCCGTACTGCAAGGAGATGGAACCCTATTTCATACAATACGCGCAGGAGTATGAAGGAAAGGTCAAGTTCGTGAAACTGAACATCGTCGAGAGCCCATTCACGGCCGAGCGCTACGGCGTGATGGCCACACCGACCTTCACGTTCTTCTGCCAGGGCACTCCGGTCCAGAACCTTGCGGGCGTGGCCTATCCGACGCTCCTGAAGAACATGATTGAGGAATCGCTCGAGCATGGTGAGCAATGTCGTGTGAAAACGACACCCGTGCGGTTCGATATGGCGTATGGGTGAGGACAGGAGCCATTTCGCGAAAACGAGTGATATGTGCTGCTGTGGTTCGCGGCCGCTGAAGAAGATCGTGTGGAGGTGACTCAGCCACCTAGAGAAAGGAGGTCATTAGGCGTCACGCTGGCGTTCTTATATGACCAGATTCGACTGTTTACGTTGCGGGAAGTGCTGCATCTCGCTTATTGATCGATTTTATCACATTCTAACCGGCTTAGCGCTCACCCCCACCGAGGTGAAGTTGTTTGATCAATCGGACGTCCGACCATTCCTCGGCGTGCAGACAACGAAGGGCATCATTCCCGTCTGGTATCAGCTGATCAGAGCGCCCTGCCCCGGTTACGACGACAACTGCGGGTGCAGGATCTACGAGCAGCGCTCGCTTGTCTGCAGAGCGTACCCCTTTAAGGTTTTTCTGACCTACATGCGGCTTGGTTGCTGCACTTGGCTGACGCAGCGGACCCGGAAGAATACTGTCGAGCTGCCCGCTGAGATCGTGCAGGCGAATGAGACGATCGCGGCGTACGATCACAAGATTTTCAGGCTCATTAAGCACGAAGAGGTAAGGATATTCAATTTCGAACCCAGCACATGGCTCTCGCTCCAGGACAACTGAGATGCTCTTGTACCGTGCTTTTTCATTCATTCAATATCTTGATAGCTGCCTTTCTTTCAGCCGACGCATTCCTTCCTCAAGCCTTTTCATGAGCTCGCTGCATTGTATTCCATAGCTGGTGTGCTGCTCATAACGAGCCCGTTATATCCCGTGGGAAGTGGTCGAGATCGCCCCGGTTATTGTGGCTGAGGATCTGAGAAAGCAGTTTGACGAGTTCGTCGCGGTGGATAACGTGAGTTTTAGGGTGGAAGAAGGCGAGATCTTTGGGTTCCTCGGCCCGAACGGCGCGGGGAAGACTACCACGATGAAGATGATCCAGTGCGTCTCACCGAAGACCAGCGGAACGCTCACCGTCTTTGGCATGGATGTGACAACGTATCCGCGGGAGATCAAGCAGCTGCTGGGCGTGGTGCCCCAGGAGAACAATCTCGATCCTGATTTCACGGTCCTTGAGAATCTACTGGTCTATTCACGATATTTTGATCGCCCGCGTCCAGAATCCGAACGCATGATTGAGGAGCTGTTGGACTTCGTGCAGCTGCGTGAGAAGCAGGATAAGACCATTGAGCAGCTTTCAGGCGGTATGAAACGGCGGCTGATACTCGCACGGGGGTTGATCAATGCTCCGCGCTTGTTGATTCTCGATGAGCCGACGATCGGGCTTGATCCACAAGCCCGCCATCTCATCTGGAATAAGATCAAGGCACTCAAGGCGCAGGGGATCACGGTGGTCTTAACCACGCATTATATGGATGAAGCGGCCCGGTTATGCGATCGTCTGGTGATTATGGACTTCGGACGAATCCTGGTAGAGGGCAAACCCGAGGCACTGGTTCGTGAGTATATCGGCACGGATATTGTGGAAGCGGAGCACAATCCCCGGGTCGTCGGATGCTTGAACCGAACGGGCGCGAAGTACGATATCTGGAATAACAGGGTGCAGGTATACACGGCGCATCCGCAAGACGTGATCGCTGCGCTTCTCGATGACTGCGGGCTCGGTACCATTACCGCGCGTGCAGCGACGCTTGAGGATGTCTTCTTGAAGCTTACCGGCAAGAAACTGCGGGAGTGAACATGAGCATGGGCTATTTCAGGGTGCCGAAACTGAGCAGCCGGATGTGGAAGGTCTGGTCACGGAACAAGTCAGTTTTTATGAAGACCTGGCGGGTAAATTTCTTCCCCCCGTTTCTGGAGCCGCTGCTGTATCTCTTCGCGCTGGGCTTTGGACTGGGCAGATACATCGAGGTGATCGAAGGTATGAGCTATCCGCGCTTTATCGCGCCTGCGCTGATCGCGATCTCGATCATGAATTCAGCGTTCTTCGAGTGCACTTATGGCTCCTACGTGCGTATGTACTACCAGAAGACCTTTGACGCGATCATCGCGACGCCGCTGAGCATCGAGGAGGTTATTGCGGGCGAGCTGCTCTGGGGCGCTACCCGCAGTCTCATTTATGCCACGATCATGCTTCCGGTAATCGCTGCGTTCGGGCTGATCGAGCTGCCGTTCTCGCTCATGATCATTCCGTTTGCGTTCCTTGCCGGACTCCTCTTTGCCGCGATTGGGATGTGCTTCACTGCGATCACGCCGAACATCAACGCCCTGAACTACCCCTCCTTCCTCTTCATCACGCCGATGTTCCTCTTCAGTGGCACTTTTTTCCCGCTCGAGCTGCTTCCGCAGCCCCTGCAGTATTTCGCGCTCGCCGCGCTGCCCCTCACGCACGTTGTGGGCATCACGCGTTCACTCACCCTGGCGGACCCGAGCGGTTTTTTCTGGCTACACTTCGTCTGGATTGTGGTGGTTACACTCGTCTTGTTCGTGCTTGCCGTCAACCTGATGAAACGAAGGCTCATCGTTTAGATGACGAAGCAAATGTCTGGTACAGCTCAAAGAGTTTGTGGTATCATCAACTCAACCTACCACGCCAGCGCCTGCTCGAGATCCGCGATTATATCCTCTACGTCTTCGACACCCACGGAGACCCGCACCATCTCGTCCGTGATCCCGATTTTCAGTCTGACCTCACGGGGCACGGTCGCGTGCGTCATCGAAGCAGGATGCTGTATTAAGGTATCTACGGTTCCGAGACTCACGGCAAGCGAGCAGAGCCTCACGCGGTTCATGAGCTTCCGGCCTGCTTCGAGCCCTCCCTGCACGCCGAACGAGATCATGCCGCCGAACCCGCTCATCTGTTTCCGCGCGATCGCGTGCTGTGGATGACTGGGCAGCATGGGATACCGGACCCACTCGATCCTGGGATGCGCCTCCAGGAACTGCGCCACCGCCATGGCGTTGCTCGCGTGCCGCTCCATGCGCAGATGGAGCGTTTTCAACCCACGGATGCATAGCCAGGCCTCCAGTGGCGCCATCGTACCACCGGTCGTATGCACGATCGGCTTCATGCGCTTCACAAAGTCCGCGCTGCAGACCACAACACCGCCCAGAAGATCGCCGTGGCCACCGATGTACTTCGTACTGCTGTGCACCACGACGTCCGTATCCAGCGGCAGCGCGCGCTGGAAATAGGGTGTGGCGAAGGTGTTGTCAACGACCGAGAGCGCACCGATCTCACGGGCCATCTTCGCCAACTCCGCGATATCGCAGACCGTCAGGGTCGGATTTGCCGGCGTCTCCGCGAAGATCATCTTCGTGTTCGGTTGTATGCATGCCTTTACCTGCTCGAGCTCAGAGAGATTGACGAAACTGACCTCGACGCCGAATTTCGTGAGGATCTTGGCGAACAGACTGTACGTGGAGCCGTAGACGACATCACTCGAGATAAGGTGATCACCCTTCTGCAACTGCGCGAGCGCAACCGCCGTGATGGCAGCCATGCCCGATGCGAACGGCAGACCCGTCTCGGCACCCTCAAGCGCCGCAATCTTCTCGACGAACGCGGCGTGTGTGGGCGTGTGCGGTGCAACGCGCATATAGATGTAACCCTGCTCCTTGCCCGCGAACCGTGCCGCAGCCTGCTCAGCGTCCTTAAACACAAAGGTGGAGGTCTGATAGATGGGCGTGGTATGCGCCCCGTGCTGTGGATCCGGCCCCTCACCCGCATGTACACATAACGTGTCAAACTTCCGGTTCTTCTTCATCAATTCAACCTCGTTATTACCTACCAGTTAGCCCGGCGATAATCACATCAATGTGTACCAGCTACAAATAGCTTTCGGTTTTGGCTGCCCGGTTCCCTGTACGGCGCTCGCAGCCCAGTTATTGATTTCTGTCCACTGTATCAAGTCCGATCAACAACGAGTCCATTAGTCCTGGGAGGATTCGAACCTCCGTCACGGGCTCCAAAGGCCAGTATGCTTGACCGCTACACCACAGGACTTTCGTGCAGATACACTACCAATTCACTCGTAAGCGTTATTAAATGTTAGCTGAGCGTGCCGTTCTTTTTGATCTGCCACTGTTTTCGATGCTCTGCCCGGCCAATCGCTATCTTCTCATTCACACCGCGCCTTCTTCCCCTTCCTCGTCCTTCTGCATGTAAGCCAGTCCGAGTTCCTTGAGCCGGTTCTTATCGAGATCCTGGCGAACCGCGTAGTGCTCCATGAAGTGTTCGAACTCCGTATGTAGTGACCGGAAGGTGGGGTGCTCAGCATCGAGTGCGTGCGCGTCGCGCTGAAACTCATACTTGATCTCGAAATGCACCGCCGCCCGCGTCAGCCGTTTCAGCTCCTCGAAATCGAGCGTGTGATAGACCTGCAGCGGCATGTCCAGCACTTTCAACCGCACAACCTTATCCACAGGGGCCGATTCCTTGATGCGCTCGGTAATCGTGTCTTTGATCTTCTGCGCGGTCAGGTCTGTGCAAAGAACAGGCTCGAGATCCACCATTGCACGCGTCTGCAGCTCATGGAATCTTACCGAGCGCTCGCCGTTACCGTTCAGAGTGACCTCCAGGAAGCCCTTCTGCTCGTTCACCTCATTGAAGCTGAACCGCTCGGTTGAGCCCGCATAATACACGTCATCCCGTATTCTGGTATAGCCGTGGTAGTGCCCAAGCGCGACGTAGTCGAATTTTGTGAGATCGTGAATGGAGATGAGCTGCTCGTTAAACTCATCCATCAGAAACGTCTGCTTGCCCGCACCGTAGACGCTCGCGTGAAGCAGTGCGATGGTAATGCCCGCTCGATCGTCATGCGCACGCAATTGCTGCTTCTCACGCTCGATATCGTCGCAGTGCGGGATCGCATGCACGGTGAGGTCTTCGAGCTCAACTGTTTCGTATCTGTCTTTGTACACCGCATGCACGCAGGGAATATGCTCAAACAGGCTGAAGACGCTGCCCGTCTCCTTCAACCGCGGTGTTTCGTGGTTCCCTGCGATCACGACAAACGGGATTCCTGCCGCATTCAACCTGAGCAGTTGCTCGAGCACGGCCGAGATCGCACGGTTCGTCGGGCGTACCGAGTCGAAGAGGTCGCCGGCGTGCAGGATCAGATCGGGCTTTTCCCTAATAGCATACTCGACGAATTGCCGGAATGCGTTGTACGTATCAACCTCGCGCTGATTCAACCCGGTCTCGTCGTCAATCCGCCGGTACGCCGAGTAGCCGATATGCGTGTCCGCAACATGAAGTATGCGCACCCTGTTCCACCCACCAGAAAGAAGAGAGTCTGTGAACCAGAAAAACCTTATGCGGTCGAAACGTACCGATAGCATGCGATTGGAGCCGCTAAAAATTCACGATACTGTAAACTACGAGACATCGAACGATCGATAGTGAGATATGCGATAGGTGCGTAAAGATAACTACTGTAGAGAGGGTGAAATTTATGAGAGCGTTAGGAATAGATCCAGGCACGAGCAGCTTTGATTTTTGCTGGCTCGATGATGCGCATACCGCAGCGTTTCACGAGGCGTCCGTACCTACGGGTGAGGTGGCGAAATCAGCGAGGAGCCTGCTCAGCGTTGTCACGGACGTGGAAGCCGACGTCGTTGTGGGGCCATCGGCGATGGGCTTGCCGGTAACGCACATATCCGAGTTGAGCGATCTGGAGCTGGTGCAGGCGACGCTCGGAAAGAACACCGAGGTTGATATCGCTATTCGGCAGTTCATCATGATGCAGAAGGAGCTGAATCTGAACGTCTTCTTCACGCCGAACGTCATCCAGCTCCCGACGGTGCCTGCGTATCGTAAGCGCAACAAGGTGGATATGGGTACTGCTGATAAGACCTGCATCGCCGCGCTTGCACTCTGGGACTACGTCAACAAGTATGGTGGTGATTACCGTGCCGCGAACCTGCTGGTACTGGAGTTGGGCTTCGGATTCAATGCCATCATGGCGATCGCGCAGGGCAAGATAATCGACGGTATCGGCGGCACTATCTTTCCCGGACCTGGCTATTTGACGATCGGCGCGATGGACCTGGAGATCGCGCATACCCTGGGCAGCTTCACGGAGGCGCAGCTCGGATTCGGCGGTATCGCCTACGCGGCCGGGGACGTCATTCCACCAGAGGAGTACGTTAACCGGCTGGATGAGGTACAGTTCGCCACTGCCTGGAACAGCCTCATCGAAGGTGCGGTCAAGGCGGTCGCAATGGAATTGACCGTCTTCGATGCGGCCCCGCCAGCAGAACTTATCCTTTCCGGGCGACTCACACGCGTGCCCGAGATGTATGATGGTCTGGTTGAGCGCCTGAACCGGTTTGATATTCCGGTACGCAGGCTCTCAGGTTATGGGAAGAAGAGCAAAGAGGCGGCGCAGGGTGCGGCACTGCTCGCCAGCGGGCTCGCAGGCGGTACGTACACCGACCTGGTAGATACACTTGAATTACGGGGCGCACACGGAACAGTTCTGGACCATGTGCGATGGCCAGGATTCAACGCCGAGGAGCTCATCCAGAAGAAGTTGAAGACGATGAGGATGTCGCTCTAATTAAGCGGTGGCAATCCGTGCACCGGTATTATCAGCGCTGACGATGGTTATGGCCGCCCGCTCCTGTACCTCTGCTTTAATCGTCTCTGCTATTCGATCCGCGGCTGCGGGACTATCGGTGAAGGCATACACGGTCGGTCCCCATGAGCTCTGGCCAATGCCCAGGGCGCCACTGCGGTTCAGCAGCGGCACCAGCCACTGTGAAGCCGGATTGAAGAGCTGCTCCTGGACTGGCTGGTAGATACGACCAACGGTCATCTGGATCCCGGTTAACGCCTTACCGAACGCCTCGGCATCTTCTTCGAGCACCGCTGGAATGAGTTTCGCGGCGAGCAGGAAATAACCCTTATGAATGAGTTCAGCCGGCGGTTCATGCTCACGCAACGAGCCGAAGGCCTGCTCCTCCGCTTCCTTGTCCGGGCTCTTTGGCGCCACCAGCGGGCGGGCTAAGACGAACCGCCAATCTTTCGGGAAATCCGCATGGAAGATCAGCGGCGGGATCAGCGGCTCAGCGCGCAGCCACACGCGCTCGCCATGTTTCACGGGGAACCCACCGGCGACGACAAACCCACCACGCTGGAACGGATAGATGCCGCCGGTCGACGTGCGTTTTACGGCCTTCACGAACTCGAGCAACGGAACGTCAAGCCCGTGCGCTTTCGTCACCGCTCGCGCCACCGCGAGGCTGAGCTGCGTGGTAGAGCCAAAGCCCTGATTTCGTGGTGCTGTTGCCTTCACGGTCACCCGGGCACCGGTGAGCGCAAATGCATCCAAGACGCGCTGCGCGTAAGTGCGCGCCTCTTCGACTGCTACACCCTCGATGACGAGATCGTCTGCTGCTTCAGCCTCAATGATCGTTCGTGGCTCCGAAATCGCGAGCACGGGCGCATACCCAAACCGTCCGAGCGCGAACGGGTCGAGATCGCCCAGATGGAGCCGCGCGGGCGCAGAAACCATGATACGCATGTGCTTCACCGGTATACAATGTTCATGATAAGATATAACTGTTTTCCCGCGTTTTATTCTCTTTAGAGTGGTGCACGAAATGACACGAGCAATTGGTGTGGATCCGGGCACGAAGAGCATGGATATCTGCGCGATCGAGGATGGCGTGGTGTACTACGAGAATCCGCTCGATAATCTCGATCTGGTGAATGAGCCAGAGCGGATACATGACGCGCTCCAGGAGGCGTTACCCGCAGATCTCATTACCGGACCGTCTGGATATGGTGTGGAGCCCACACGGATCGATGAAATACCGGCAGACATCTTCGAGGAGTGGTACTACAATTATATCCTGCTGACAACGAAGGCGGACATTCTGAAGGGTATAGAGGCGGGAATTTTCGGCGCGATCCTTTACAAGAACATGACGGATTTTTCGGTCTGGATGCAGCGCGAGCAGTTCCCGGTGACCTTCATCCCGGGCGTGATCGAGCTCCCGACCGTACCGTATTACCGGAAGCTGAATAAGCTGGACATGGGCACGGCAGACAAGTTAGCGGTGGCTGTGCTCGGCGTACACGACCAATCGAAACGGTTTGAACTCCCGTATGTAGACGTCTCGTTCATCCTTGTAGAGCTCGGGTTCGGGTACAACGCGGTCATCGGTGTCGACGGCGGCCGGATCGTTGACGGGATCGGGGGCACGAACTTCCCGGGTATCGGCTATTTAACGCTCTCGGCGGTCGATGCCGAGCTGGTGCAGCTGATCGGCACGTGGGAACGTAAGGACACCTTTGAAGGCGGTGTGGTCTCCGTTACCGGCGAGATGGATCCTGATGCCTTTGTCCGTCGACAGGGCGAGAAGAACGAGATCGCGTTCGCGGCGATGCTGGAAGGTGTGGAGAAAGCAGTGGCTGAGATGACCGTATCGGTGAAAGAGCCGAAGGAGATCCTGCTTTCGGGACGCTGGACGAAGCTGCCGGAAATCGCCGACGAGCTGACCACACGGCTGTCAGAGCATGCTGCGGTACGGCCGTTAGGGTTCCTGGAAGGCGCGTCGAAGACGAAGGAGACCGCGCAGGGCTATGCCATCGTCGCTGACGGGCTGGCTGGTGGCACGTTCAAAGAGTTGATCGAGTGGATGCAGGTGGATAAAGCAAAAGGGACGGCACTGGAATACATACAGCATCCGAAGTTCACCGGTGTACCTGAGCGGTTCGTGCGGTTTAAATAAGATAGAAGTGTGGCCACCCCGAGTTAAAACCAGAGCATGCATGCCTCAGGAATTTGATCTTTTATGTTTTTAGGATAGGATACAAAAGACCGGGGGAAGATTAAGGCGGGGGTTGCTGAGTTTGGAAAAGGCGCAGGGCTTAGGACCCTGTCTCGTAGGAGTCCGCGTGTTCGAATCACGCCCCCCGCATTGGTTTACTGGGAAAGACACAAAATAAAAGAAATGAAAGAGGCCTAGTGCCTCTTTCTTCTTATGGTGACAGCAGCGATTGACAATAGTGCGCTAACGAGTGCGATGAGGCCGGTGGGTGCGAGTGCTGGTACAGCAGCGCAGATCGAAATCCGGTCCTCAGGATCTAAATAATTGGGTATGCCATTTTCATTCGTATCATCATTCGTCGGATCGCCATCAAGGTCTATATCCTCGCACCGGGTCAGGATGTCATCGCCATCGTCGTCTGGATCTAGGTAATCGGGAATGCCGTCGTCGTCGGTATCTTGCGCATCCGAAAGATCGCCATCACCGTTCGGATCGGGATTTTCCTGTTCTGTCAGGACGCCATCGCCATCGTCATCAGGGTCTAAATAATCAGGTATGCCATCGCTATCAGAATCGCTTGCTCCCTCTTCGCCGTTCGGGATACAGTCACCGTCGTCGTCCCCCATCGGGCAGAAGGCTAGGGGACTGCTGTCCTCACTGTTTGCACTGCCGTTGATGGGGTACGATCCTATTCCGTTCCAATCATCCCAGAAGTTCCCAGTCCAGTTGTTGTAAGTTCCATCATCCCGCGCTTGGTGTTCTTGCCCGTTGTCATAGAAGCAGTTCCAATGTATCTCATTATAATCCGAGTCCGTAGTGAGATATGCTCCTGAGATCGCAAGCGCCGTGTTGTTCACGATCATGTTCCGCTCGATGGTGTTATTGTCCGATTGCGTGAGCCAGAATCCATGCCCGTTGTCTAAAATCTCGCTCTCGTTGATCGTGTTGTGTGTGCAGTTCTCCAGCCAGATGGCATAATCGATACGCGGGTCACCCGTGTTGTAGATGCTACCGCTGGAAAACACATTACCGCTGCAATTCCGATACGTTTCCCCTTTCAGGTGTATACCATACGATGTCGTGCCGCCGCCTGAGGTGAGTTCGGTGACGGTGAAATCAGAGAAACTATTGTCGTTTGCCAAATAAAGCCGGATGCCAAAAGTGTCTTCATTTGCGGCAATATTAGAAATGGATGTGCAGGAGCTGAAGTTGTTGTTTTTCGAATAACCTAAATCGATGCCATAGGAATTGTTGTTTGCAGATAGTGCGTGGATTGAGATGTTGGATATGAACAGGCTATTGTCTGAATACGACAGATAGATGCCCGTAGCAAATTCTCCAGTAAGATACGAGATGGAGATATTTGAGCCGAACGAGTTGTTTTCTGAAGATGACAGATAGATGCCCGTAGCAAATTCTCCAGTAAGATACGAGATGGAGATATCTGAGCCAAACGTGTTGGTATCTGAGTTATGTAGGTCGATACCATCTGCCCAGGTCCCTTTTAGATTGCAAATAGAGGTGCTTGAGCGGAACGAGTTATTATTCGAATAATCCAGATTGATACCGTGTGCCCAGGTCCCATTTAGATTAAAAACAGAGGTGTTAGAGCAAAACGAGTTATTATCCGATGAAAACAGATCGATACCAATTGTCCATGTTGCATTTATATTGGACACGGTAGTGTTGGAGCGGAACGAGTTGTTATCCGAAGAATACAGGTCGATACAGTATGCATGTAGTGCTTTTATATTAGAAACGGATGTGACTGAATTAAAAAGATTATTGTCTGATCCGTCAAGTGAGATGCCGCTTGTAGAATTGGCGGAGAGATTGGAGACCGATGTGCTGGAACTGAAGATGTTGAAATCTGACCCACGTAGACTGATGCCTTCAGAGCTCTCGTTTGCAGATATAGTAGAGACGACGTTCGAATTAAAGGTGTTGTGATCAGAAGAAAGATCTAACCGAATCCCATCGATGTAGTCTCCCGAGAGATTAGAGATGGTGTTGAAATTGAAGGTGTTGTTGTCCGATGAATACAACTGAATGCCTTGAACGAACGTTGCAGAAAGATTGGAAACGATGCTGGTGTTAAAGATGTTGTCGTCTGCGTACTCCAACGCGATGCCGTAGACGTCTACGCTCTTAAAAAGATTGAAGATGGTGTTGGAGTTGAAGGTATTATGGTCTGCCGCATTATCTAGCCAAATACCGTAAGCGTTATCGTATGTTCCTGTTACGGTGATGTTCGTCACGATGTTATTCGAGATAGTGCATTCGCTTGCGTTCTTCATGTAGATGCCTGCCACATCCTGAGTCGCACTCTGTGCATCCCGAATCTCAAAGCCATCGAGCGTGACGTTGGTCTGATCGGTGATGTCGACCACATGATCGTCTGCTCCGTTTGCATCGATTACCGCTCGGCCGTTCACTGATCGTATGATGATATTAGACTGGTTCACGTCAATTGTTTCTGTTGTCCCTGCGTAGGCTATTGCGTTTACTTCGATCGTCCGATTATCGGGATCAACGGCATTTATCGCTTGCTGAATCGTTGTATAATCGCCGGGCACATGAATAACTCCTGCACTGGCAACACCCGACATCAACGTCAACGCGCCAATCACCACAATCGCTGCAATACTAAAAATCCAAATCGCTTTTCTTGAGGTAGTCATTTTAACCTCACGGATTGCCCGTTTGCGGGCATCATACTTAAGCCTTTCGGTTTTGTGCACGCTCAGCCCATGGTCGCCCGGAATCAAACTCAAAACCTTCCAAACCGGCAGGGTTCATCCCTTGCATACGACTGGACGCAGGCAGAATGGTTGTGGATAGCACGCAAAAGGCGAAGGAAAACCACACGGAAGAGCGATGAAAGGCGATGAAAGCAGAAGTGAAGAAGGACAGAGATACAAGAAAATCAATATTTAACCCCCGATAGCCTTATATAACCATATCCATACTTTAAAACCAAAAATAGCCTTTAATATAGCTCTGTTATGTTACTTTTACCAGTAAATTCGTGATAAATTCACGCCCCCGCATAATTTTACTGTGTATAAGAATTAACTTCAGTTTTCACTGAGGCCCCCTGTTTCAGATTAGTCGTTCGTATCGCCGGTATCCACCCATCGTACCGCTTGCCGTTGATCCTTTTTCGTAGCTTAGTAGGTCGTTTCCAGCCAGTGCGCGGATAAGATTGTTAGATCGATGAAGTTAACCACCCCGTCCTCGTTGATGTCGTAGCGTGGATATGGTGCGGTCGGTGTCTCAAGCCAGTGTGCGGACAGTATCGTCAGATCTATGAAATTAACGGTACAGTCTTCGTTGACGTCCCATCTGCTCGGTGGTTCTGTTGCTTTATCCAGCGGTAGCCAATCGCCACCGTTGACAATATAGCCTGAAGAGTTGTAGGGAACCGATGTATCTCCGAGACCGTCGCCGTTTGTATCTTCTCCGGTGTAATCGCTCCAGTAGTTGCCGCCGAGGTACGAGCCGCTGATAATGTTTGTTCCTTCAGTCTTCGAGATGTTCCAAGTGTTGTTACCGTCATCGTAGGCGTTGTTCGGGTTCTCGAAGTAGTTATTGTAGATGAAATTGGTACTCGAATTATACAGGTAAATGCCATAGTTGTTGTACAAGGCTATGTTGCCCGTCAGAGTGTTGTTGCTCGAAGAACTCAGTTCAATGCCGGAGTAGTTGTTTGAGTTGGCGGTGTTGTCCGTCAGGGTGTTGTTGTTGCTCGAAGAATCTAGGTAAATGCCGATATTGCTCGAATTAGCGGTATTGCCCGTCGCAGTGTTGATGCTCGACTCAGACATTCTAATACCGAACCTGTTGTTCGAGTTAGCGTTGTTGCTCGTCAAAGTATTGTAGTCCGAACCAGACAGGTAAATGCCATCGTAGTTGTTCGAGTTTGCGATATTGCCGATAAGAGTATTGTTGCTCGAAGACCTCAGGAGAATGCCGTAGTGGCTGTTCGAGTTAGCGTTGTTGCCCGACAAGGTGTTGTTACTCGAAAAATCCAGCAAAATGCCGCGGTTGTTGTTCGAAGCATTGTTGCTCGTCAAAGTATTGTAGTCCGAACCAGACAGGTAAATGCCGATGTAGGAGTTGTTCGAGGCGGTATTGTTATTAATAACGTTGTTATTTGAGGAAACTAGTATTCCTGCTTGCGGATACCAGCTTGAATTTATCGCGGTAAAGCCGTCGAGAACAATGCCATCATGAGAGAGTGTGATCGCACTTCCTATGCCGCCCGCATCAACAACCGGTTTACCGCCGCCCGTATCATTGCCGCGCAACATGAGCTGCCTGTTCACGTTCACGTTCTCGTAATAAGTGCCGCTCTGCACCTCAATGGTGTCTCCTGAGGTTGCGTTGTCAATAGCCGATTGTATGCTGGTATAATTACAGCCACTAGAACACACCGTAAACGTAGCCGCAGCACAGCCACTACTCACGAACGCAAGCTCTATGAAAAGAACCGCAAAAACCAGAGTCTGTATAATCCTCCTTCTTTCGCTTTCCATGCTTCCGCCTCCCACCTAAACTGTGGACAGTCGACGCGTGTCGTAGACCAACGTGAGAAGGTATGAAGAAGGTTACAGATAAGTCTTTCGCTTCGCGGACGCTCAGCTCCTCTCGATAGGAATCACGACCTCAACTCAGCCGTATCGCCGGTATCCACTCCTTGTGCCGCTTGCCGTTGATGTCTACGAACTCTTCGCACGTTATCACCCCGCCAGTCGCGTTCCACGGTGATTCGTGAATGATCTGCGGATACGACCCCGTGCGGATGGTGTAGTTATAGGTTTGGTTGGCGAAGAGCGTGAATGAGTTGTTGAAGGAGAGGTTATGCCAGTCGCTGGTGTAGCCGTTCCAGGTTGCCGTGACGTCCCAGTTAGTGCTGTTCCAGATCTTTACGTATTCGGTATGACCGCCGGTGTTGGGGCATGGATAGGTATAAAGTCCGCTGATGGCAATGTCCTGTGAGGGAGTGATAGTGCCAGTGTGGGTGCCCGGTATACTCGGGTACGTTCCTGACCTAGTGTCGAAGAAGTGATCAGGTGCGAGTGCGAGCATGACCGATCCGTTTGCCAGCGCGATCGGCTGTAGTTGTGAGCCCATACCATTTGCAAACAGCACGTTACTCAGGGTTATCCCAAACTGGCCTTCACATGAAGGATCCGCGGTAAACTCGATCGTGGCCAGAGAGCCCGACCCGCTGACCTGCGCACCGTAAGTGGTGAGCGCGTATAAGAAGGTAACGGAGCCGTTATTATTGTCTATTTGCTCCATACCCGCGCCGATCGTCGTTCCCGCCCATTTCAGAAAGCTCCCTTCCATGATGGTTACGACTCTCATCGCTTGCGGATCGAAGTTCACTGTCACCTGATTTCCCCCCATATCAGTGACATTCTTTACCGCAACGGTGATCGTGAAAATAGCACCGGAGGTTACCTCTTGCGATTGCGGCTCGATGCTAACCACTGGAATCGCAACGGTGATCGCTACACCCACGACCACCAGAAACACTATGCTCAACACGGCTGATACACCGCGATAGTACCTTCTCATTTCATTCATCTTGCGATGCCGTTGTAGTCCTCTGAGCAATTTGCTATGCATAGCTATTGAAAAGGTTCCATGCTAGGATTTGCAGGTCGAAGAGATTCACCACGTTATCGCAGTTCAGATCGGCGTTTTCGTTCCAGTTCAGGTCGGCCGGATAGGAGAGGAAGGCCCAGGCCATTTGCTGGAGATCGAAGAGATTGACGTTGCCATCTCCGTTGATGTCGCCGGGATGAATGGTGAAGTTGACCGTGTTTGACACTGCAAGATTACCTTGCGCATCGCATGCTCGCATCACCATGGAATGATCGCCAACACCCAAGCCGGTTATCGTCGTGTTCCCCGCGACACCAACATATTCGCCGCCATCCAGGCTATACTGTGTCCAATTCAACCCAATTCCGTATGACTCTACCAGGTACTTCAGGTTTACCGAAATACTGGGGTATGTCTTGTTTTCTGGAGATATGATTACCAGGACAGGGGAGAATGGGCTGAGGGTAGCACTCCCATTAAAGAGCTTCTGAAAGCTGGCAGCGCCCGTGCCGTCGGAGAGCAGCACATCGGTCAAGGTCAAGCTGAATGTTCCTTTTGCGGATACATTCGTGTCAAACAGTATGGTTGCCAAGACGCCTGAGCCGCTAACGCCCCCACGAGATAAGGCAGAGGCAAAGTATGCAGTTCCTACCGTGTTGTTAATCTGCTCGATGAACAGCGTATCCCCGCCGCTATTCAGGAAATTACCCTCAATAATTGCCGTCGCCTGCATCGCGCGGGGATCGAATTTCACCATCGCCTGAACACCACCCATGTTACTTACATTTTCCACGGTGATATTCACAAAGAAGGAGTTGCCAGCCTGAACCACCTGATTTTCAGGACTTATTCGCACAAACGGTGGTATGATCGAACTTGTCTTCGTCATAAAAGTTTCGATTTTGTCTGGTTGCGTGGGGTTTTCATCGTATCCTTGTGCGTAAACCCTGTTGCGAATTTTCATGTCTGGATCCACCCAATCAGCCCCGACCGTAGTATTGACCCAATACGTTTTGGATTGACCCGCCGTGAAATAACTGTCGTTATCGAGGTAAATTATGGTCCCGTCGGGAAGTACGTCCCAAATATCCAACACGAAGTCAAAAACAGAGGCGTGTCTCAGCGTTATGACGTAGGAGATCGGGTCACCGACATGATAAGACGTCCTGGAATCAGGATATGTTTGCTTATCCAAAGAAAGCCCGCCTCCCTGAGAACGCAAATCATCTGCCGTTGTCGACGGCGAGATCGCTACGAATATCGGCGCAATCAAAATCAAAACCACCATCAACCCACAAACCTCCCACCTATCCTTTTGCATCTTTGCCCCCCACAGGTAGATAAGGTAGAATGGTACAGATAAGCCTTTCGCTTTTGTGCACGCTCAGCTCATTGTCGTTAGCTGCTCAACTCAGCCGTATCGTTGGTATCCGCAGCGTGCCGTGTGCCCCTTATTGTTCGCTACTCAGCAGGTCGTTTCAAGCCAGTGTGCGGATAGTATCGTCAGATCGATGAAGTTCACCACACCATCCTCGTTAATATCGTAGCGTGGATATGGTGCTGTGGTTGTTTCCAGCCAGTGCGCGGATAAGATCGTCAGGTCGATGAAGTTCACGGTACAATCTTCGTTGATGTCCCATCTGCCCGGTGGTTCTGCTGCTTTAACCAGCGGCAGCCAATCGCCGCCGTTATGTAGAGCTCCCTTAGAATTGTAGGGAAGCAAGGTATTACCCAGGCCATCGCCATCCGTATCTTCGCCCGTATAATCGCTCCAGTAATTGCCGCCGAGCCATGAGCCTCCGATTATGTTTGTTCCCGGGGTTTTGGATATGTTCCAGATGTTGTTGCCATCATCGTCCGCGTTTATCGCGTTATCGAAATAGTTGTTGTAGATGAGGTTGGCACTCGAATTATACAGGCGAATACCGTATTCGTGGTTCAAGTTAGCGGTGTTGCTTGTCAGGTTGTTGTTGCTCGAACCACCCAGGTACATGCCGGAGTAGTTGTTCGAGTTGGCCGTGTTGCCGGTCAGGTTGTTGTTGTTGCTCGAATACCGCAGGTAAATGCCGTACCAGTTGTTCGCGGTAGCGGTGTTACCGGTCAGGGTATTGTTGCTCGAAGCATACAGTTGAATGCCCGCGTCGTTGTTTAAGGCAGTGTTACCGGTCAGGGTATTGTTGCTCGAAGCATACAGGGAAATGCCGTACCAGTAGTTCGCGTTGGCGGTGTTGCCCGTCAGCATGTTGGAGCTCGAATCATACAGGGAAATGCCGGTGTGGTTGTTCGAGTTAGCGACAGTGCCCTTCAGGGTGTTGTTGCTCGAAGAATCCAGGGAAATGCCGTAGCGGGAGTTGTTTAAAACGGTGTTACCCGTCAGAGAGTTGTTGTTACTCGAATCACGCAGGTAAATGCCAGTGTCGTTGTTCGATTTAGCAGTGTTGCAAATCAGGTTGTTGTTGTTCGAATAAGACAAGTAAATGCCGTAGTGATTGTTCGAAGCGTTGTTTCTCGTCAGCGTATTGTTTTTGCTGGAGTAAGATACTTCGATGCCGTAAATTTCGTTGGAGCGGGCAGTATTGCATGTCAGCGTATTATTATTGCTCGAATAAGATACTCTAATGCCGTAGAATGAGTTGTTCAAGGCGATGTTGGCGGTGAGATTATTATTGCTGGACGAATACAGATAAATGCCGCCGTAATTGTTCGATAGGGTAGTTTCCGAAATAGTGCAATGGTCGGCAGTATAAAGATATAGTCCGGCATTCCCGATTCCCGTTGCATTTTGAATCGTGAACCCGCTGATGTTCACAGAATCCGCTGTTACCTCAAAGACATGGTCATTCGGGTTTAACGCGTTCACGAAACAGTTCACAGAGCCGCTCTCAGAGCGAATCATGACATTATCGACGATAACATCAATATTTTCGGTATAGCTGCCATTCTGCACGCAGATTGTCTCCCCTGCGGTAGCGTTAGCCACAGCAGCCTGAATCGGGGTACCGCTTGCGGTAAACGTACCATTGTCGCGCCACCATCCGGTGGTGTTGACGCAGATATCGCCGCAGGTGCAGGGTAAGCCGCCCGTACCAACAGGTGTGAGTGGATGCCAATCGCCACCGTTTAGGATGTTAATCGAAGCGTTGTACGGAAGCAGTGTATCGCCAAGGCCGTCGTTGTTCGTATCTTTACCCGTGTAATCACTCCAGTAGTTGCCGCCGAGCCACGAGCCGCCGATACTGTTTATGCTTGAAGTCTTGGTAATGTTCCAGATGTTGTTGCCGTCATCGTAGGCGTTCACTGCGTTATCGAAGTAGTTGTTGTAGATAAGGTTATTGTTCGAAGAATACAGGAGAATACCGTCGTCGTTGTTCGAGGCGGTATTGCCCGTCAGGGTATTGTTGCTCGAAGAGTACAGCCTCATGCCGATCCAGCTGTTCGAGTTCGCGGTGTTCCCGGTAAGAGTATTGTTGTTCGAATAATAATACAGGTAAATGCCATTTTCGTTGTTCGAGCAGGCGGAGTTGTTGGCAATCGTGTTGTTGCTCGAAGAATCCAGGGAAATGCCGTAGTTATTGTTCGAGGCGATGTTGCCTATTAGAGTATTGTAGTTACTCGAAATATACAGGTCAATGCCGCTATAGTTGTTCAAGTTAGCCGTGTTGCCTGTAAGAGTGTTGTTGCTCGAAGAATCCAGGAAAATGCCGTAGTTATTGTTCGAGTTAGCGGTGTTGCCCGTCAGAGTATTGTCGCTCGAATCACGCAGGTAAATGCCATTTTCGCTGTTCGAGTTGGCAGTATTGCCGGTCAGGTTGTTGTTGCTCGAATAGTACTGTAAATAAATGCCACAGGGGGAGTTGTTCGAAACGTTATTGTTCGTAAAAGTATTGTTGTTCGAATAATAATACAGGTAAATGCCGTTTTCGTTGTTCGAGTAGACGGAGTTGTCCACAAACGTGTTGTTGCTCGAAGAATCCAGATAAATCCCATAGGTATTGTACGAGACGGTGTTGCCCGCGAGGGTATTATTGCTCGAAAACCACAGCCAGATGCCGAAATAGTTGTTCGAGATGGTATTGTTAATCAGTATATTCCTATTTGAAGAAACTGAGATTCCTGCTTGCGGCCAACTGCTTGCATTTATCGCGGTAAAGCCGTCGAGAACAATGCCATCATGAGAGAGCGTAATCGCACTTCCTATGCCGCCCGCGTCAACAACCGGTTTACCGTCGCCCGTATCATTGCCGCGCACCATGAGCTGCCTGTTCACATTCACGTTCTCGTAATAGGTGCCGCTGTGCACCTCAATCGTGTCTCCAGCCGTTGCGCTCTCAATCGCATCCTGTATGCTGGTATAATCACAGCCACTAGAGCACACCGTAAACGTAACCGCAGCACAGCCACTACTCACGAACGCAAGCTCTATGAAAAGAACCGCAAAAACCAGAGTCTGTATAATCCTTCTTCTTTCGCTTTTCATGCTTCCGCCTCCCACCCAAACTGTGGACAGTCGACGCGTGTCGTAGACCAACGTGAGAAGGTAGGAAGGAGGTTACAGATAAGCTTTCCGGTTGGCGCGCGCTTACTCATTGACATCTATAGAGATACTTTAGAGCTCCAAGTATGCAGTTTTTGATCGCCGAAATTCCCTCCCTGTGCCTTTTGACGTGCTGTCCACGAACTACGACCGGAACATTTCGCGCCTGGCCATGATTAGAATTGTTCATGGAACATGAACTTACGAAGGACGATAGTATTACAGTAATCCATGTGCCATCAGAGAGTTTACTTCTGAGATTAAAAATGTCTTAACCGAAACTAAAATTTTGCAAAAAACTGTTTGAGACCGTGGTGTGCGCTTCTCAGAACGTGCTGTCAACGCTCGCTTGGGTTTAAGTTCATTAAAAGGAATCAATCGGTTCGGTGTAACAATCGCCCTCGGAAAGTTTCGAGTCTCGGCCTCCTTCTACCCGCGATTGCTCACTGCAGCCGTATCGCAGGTATCCAATCTTCGTGCCGTTTGCCTTTGCGGTCCACGAACTCCGCACAGTGTTTCTCCGATTGCTAAGGCTTAAGAACAACTTTCGCTACTCAGCAGGTCGATTCAAGCCAGTGCGCGGATAAGATCGTTAGATCTATGAAGTTAACCACACCATCCTCGTTGATGTCGTAGCGCGGGAATGGAGCGGTCGGTGTCTCAAGCCAGTGTGCGGATAGAATCGTCAGGTCGATGAAATTAACGGTACAGTCTTCGTTGACGTCCCATCTGCCCGACGGTTCTTCTGTTTTTATTAGTGGCAGCCAATCACCGCCGTTTTGGATATTCATTAAAGAATTGTAAGGAAGCATAGTGTCGCCCAAGCCATCACCAGTGGTATCTTCGCCAGTATAATCGCTCCAGTAATTGCCACCAAGCCACGAGCTACCGATAATATTTGCGCCTGACGTTTTTGTGATGTTCCAGGTGTTGTTTCCGTCATCGTAAGCGTTAATTTGGTTGTTAAAGTAGTTGTTGTAGATGTGATTGTCGTTGTTCGAATGATCAAGAACAATGCCATAGTGATTGTTTGAGGCGGTGTTGCCTGTGAGAGTATTGTTGTCGCTAGAATTATCCAGTAAAATACCGCAGTTGCTGTTCGAATTGACGGTATTGTCAGTGAGGGAATTGTTGCAAGAAGCATACAGGTCAATGCCACGAATGTTAGTGTTTGCAGTATTGTTCATAAGAGTATTGTTGCTAGAAATGTACAGGTAAATGCCGTCTCCGTTGTTCAAAGCGGTATTGCCCGTAAGCATGTTATTGTTCGAATCAGACAGGGAAATCCCGTAGTTGCTGTTCGAGTTCGCGGTGTTGCCCAGCAGCGTGGTGGTGCTCGTCCCCAGCAGGTAAATGCCGTATTGGCTGTTCGAGTGAGCGGCATTGCCCACCAGCGTGGTGGTGCGCGAATTTCTTAAATAAATGCCGCGGCTGTTGTGTGCGGCGATATTGCCCGTCAGCGTGTTACTGGAGCTTGAATACCGCAGGTAAATGCCGTGGCTATTCTTCGAGACCGTGTTGCCCGTCAGGGTATTGTTGTTCGCAGCATACAGGTAAATGCCGTTGTAGTTGCCCGACGCGTTATTATCTGAGATGTTGCAGTGTTGAACGGAGTGAAGCTGTATGCCACTTGCTGAACTTGCCGAATCGGTCGCATTTTGAACGGTGAATCCCGTGATCGTCACCGAATTTGCGGTCACGAGGAAGACGTCGCTGGTAGTGGCCGCGGCAAGCACCGTGGTGAAGGCCGAACCATGCTCTGATCGCAGGGTGAGGTTCGCAACATTCACCTCCACGTTCTCGAAATATGTACCATCCCGCACGATGATAGTGTCGCCAGGATCAGCAGCAGTTACTGCTGCTTGAATGGATTCACCGGGATTAACATACCGCGTTGTTGCTGCTGATGCAACACCAACACACACGAACGTTAGCGCTGTCAGGAGAATCGTAACCACTAAACATTTCCAAAACCTTCTTTCTGTTTTCATTACCCACCTCACGCAACCTCCACGATACTGTGGATCAACGCACCTATGTAGTGAGGATGCTACAGATAAGCCTTTCGGTTTCGTGCACGTAAGCTCATGGTCGTCGGGATTCTCAGGTGCGGATCTTTTTCGTTGCTTAGCAGGTCGTTTCCAGCCAGTGCGCGGATAAGATCGTCAGATCGATGAAGTTAACAGTACCATCCTCGTTGATGTCGTAGCGTGGATATGGTGCGGTCGTTGTCTCAAGCCAGTGCGCGGATAGTATCGTCAGGTCGATGAAATTAACGATACAGTCTTCGTTGATGTCCCATCTGCTCGGCTGTTCCCCCTTTATCAGCGGTCGCCAATCGCCACCGTTTACAATAGTGCCTGAAGCAGTGTAGGGAAGTAGTGTATCTCCCAGACCGTCGTCACCGAGATCCTCACCTGCATAATCGCTCCAGTAGTTGCCGCCGAGAAAGCTTCCACCGACTATGTTCGTGCCAAAGGTTCTTGAAATGTTCCAGATGTTGGTAGTATCATCCCATGCATTGTTCGAGTTGTCGAAGTAGTTATTGTAGATAAGATTGTTGCTCGAAGCATACAGGCGAATACCCTCGTAGTTGTTGGCGGTAGCGGTGTTGCCCGTCAGCGTGTTGTTGGTGCTCGAAGAGCCCAGGTAAATGCCATTTCTGTTGTTCGCGGAGGCATTGTTGCCTGCAAAGGTGTTGTTACTTGAAGACCGCAGGTAAATGCCAGTACGGTTGTTTGAGCAAGCGGTATTGCCTGTTAGCGTGTTGTGGTTGCACGAATCATACAACGAAATGCCGTGGTCGTTCGAGTTGGCTGTGTTGCTTGTAAGGATGTTGGTGCTTGAATAAGACAGGCTAATGCCGTTTTCGTTGTTCGCGGAGGCATTGTTGCCCGTAAGCGTGTTGATACTC
>JBNGDK010000032.1:0-22817 GCA_049975405.1 Candidatus Methanospirareceae archaeon | reverse complement strand
TCGTTTTGGTTTAGGCTATATCAGCTCATTGTTTATGTACCCACACTGCGAGTTAATCATCTCGGTATTGGTTTATGCGATCTTCGGTACAATCGTCGGTTACGTTTACGATAAAATAAGAGCGAGATGGAAAGATAGTTGAAGAAGTGCTATGGTGAAATTCAGGGTTGTCTCTCGTGTTGAGGGCTGGAGATATTTTGAGACGTCAAGCCCAAAAATTGACGGTAATTTTGGTTGGGGTTTAGTCATACTCCAAATTCTATCTTTACGAGTATAACTGACGGCACATTTGTTTGTGCGATGCCAGAAGCCGATTTTATGTGCAACTGGGTTTATCCTGCGTGGATGGTGACGTGTGAATTGTCCCTAGCCCTCACCATTAGGACTGTTCTTCACCGTCTTCATGATAATCGTTGCCATTTCATCCCTGTTCGCCTCGGTAACTTCCAGGATCTCGAACGTTCCTCGTATGTGCTGCGCAAGTTCGTGCGTTGAACGTTGATGGACGGTTACCACAAGATGCTTCTCACTCGCTAGTGCATGCTCGACCGCCTCAATGAACCTGCTGGACTTCAGCTCCATCGTGCCGATCTCATCAATGATGATCAGCTCGATCTCTGATCGGGCGGTCGCCGCTGAGATCGAGCGCGCGCCGATGCCGTCCAGATCAGTGAGGTTGACGGTATATTTTCCAACGGTCGGTCCCCGTGTCGGAAGCTGTACGTGCGCCAGAACGCCCGTTTCGCCAGTGCGGATATCTTCAATGGCGAACCCGACTCTGCGTCCGTGCTCGCGCAGGTCGGCGGTGAGCATACCGCCCATCGGCACGCCCTCCGCTTTCATCCGTATGATCACTTCTTTGACGATCGTGGACTTTCCTGTTCGCGGCTTCCCGGTGAGTCCTATTCTGAGCGGCATTGTTCTTCTTACCGAATTCTAGTCTTCACAACGGTACCCCTTTACAGAGTGTTTGTCTGGTACGGAGGAAAAGAGCAAACGCCAGAACGAGTAAGAGAACTGCAGGAATGAAGGAATATGCGATGCCAAAGAGAAACACGAAGAGCGCGGAGCAGACGGGGCCCAGCATGACCCCCGAGGTCTTTGCGAACTCAAAGATGCCCGCGTATGCGCCGTATCGTTCCGGGGGCACGATATCCGTGACCCGCGCCTCGATCAGCGGCTCCACAAGGGTCGTGCCCAGCGAGATCACGAAGATCGTTACCATGAGGCTGGGGAGCGAGTGCAGAAACCCCAGGGGGATGACAAAGATCGTAGCAATCACGAACCCGAGGCAGATCAAGCGTGTCTTCCCGCTCCGGTCGGCTAACCGTCCGAGGGGTATTTGGAAGAAGAGATAAGGCGAGGCCGATACGGCGATCCAGAGCCCGATGATGAACGGACTGTATCCGAGCCGCTCGAGGAAGAGCGGCCCGAAGACCCATCTGGCCGAGTACCAGAAGAAGAGCGCAGCGGTGCAGAGTTCCAGAACGATCAGCTCGTGCTGCTGGCTGAACTCCTTGAGCAGCGCTCGTAAGTCATCGTGATGCGATACGGGTCGGTCAGCGACGCGTGTGCTTTGACGGACGTTATCCGTGAGCTTGAAAATGAGCGTCAACGAGGCAATGAGCAGCACCACCGCGAAGATATACGGGATTCGCAGCGCGAATCGGTCCGCGAGCAGTCCGCCGATCACCGGGCCGATGAAGAGCCCCGCATTGGCAAAGGTACCGTAGACCGACCGGAACTCGCCCCGGTGGTCGCTGGGTGAGATCTCCTTCACCACCGCCTCGCTGATCACCCATGCAGGAGCCATGGCCATTCCGAACAGGAGCTGTAGCACAATCAACGTGGACAGGCTGGTATTCAGGAAGAAGGCGAGCAGAACGGCGGCCAGGAGCAAAAACGAGGCAGAGAGCAATCGTTTCCTGCTATACCGGTCGGCAAGAATGCCGGTGGGCAGACTGAAGAGCATGCCGGAGAGCGAAGAGAGCGCGGCCACGAGTCCAACCAACTCTGGCGCTTCGAGAAACTGCTCCAGGTATAGCGGATGGACGGTGATAACTGCACCAATGACGACGCTGAAGAGGAAGAAGAGCGTGGAGATTACTAGCAACTGCGCGGTACGCGGTTTGCTCGGTAAGTCTGGTTCCACGAAGCTCGGCGAATTCATACACAACTCCTTTACAGGTCAAAGGAGTAATATGAGTTTAGGCAGAAAAATACACGTCCGGAGGTCTGCAGGGACTATGAATACAGAAGAGGTTGATGCGTGGGTTAAGCAGGGGTTTACCGTTGATGCTGACGAGTTCGCCGCGCTCATGGCGACCGTGAAACAAGCGCTGCAAACTGAGCTGGGCGCACGTACGGGCAGTGGCATGGTGCGGATCGATCCCGAATCGGTAAAGAGCGTGGTGGTGATCGGCGATGTCCACGGCGATCTGGAGAGCTTAACGCACATCCTGAAGCAGCCGGAGGTCGCGGAAGCGGATCGAATCGTCTTCCTCGGCGATTACGGCGATCGAGGCGATGAGAGCGTTGCAACGTACTACGTGGTCTTTACCTTGAAGGCGCTGTTCGGCGGCAACCAGCGCATCACGCTCATGCGCGGTAATCACGAAGGCCCACCGGATCTACGTTTCAGGCCTCATGAATTGCCCTTTTACTTCATCCAGCGCTTCGGCGAGCAGGGTAAGGAGCTGTACCGTACATTGAAGGATTTGTGGTCCTATCTGCCCTATGCGACGCTCGTCACTGGCCGGTACATGCTGATTCACGCCGGCGTGCCCTGTCACGTCTCCTCGCTCAACGAAGTGGCCTACGCACGCGACTCGCATCCAGCATCAAGCACGTTCGAAGAACTCCTCTGGAACGATCCGATCGAGGCGAACGGCTGTTTCGAGTCCTTCCGCGGTGCCGGGAATCTCTTTGGCCGGAACGTTACCGCTGAGTTTCTGCGAATGGCGAACGTGACGACGGTCATACGCAGTCACGAGTTCTGCGAGGGCGTGGAGACACGGCACGAGGGTAAGATTCTCATTGTCTTCTCGCGCAAGGGCGAGCCCTACTATAACACAAAGGCGGCCTACCTGTTCCTGGATGAAGAGCTGCTGCGTGAGCCCCAGGATGCTTATACCCTGGCGCGACGCGCGGCACGAGTGTGGTGAAGCGGCAAGTTAAGCTCTTGTTGAGCTCGTGGTTGGTACACAGTTATTCAAGTCAAAGTCCTCAGCGTATCGTTCTGATTCGTATCGAATCCTCTTTGAGAACGATGAATTTCCCGTTTATTTCATACGTTCTCAGCACGTTGAGAAGCGCGCGCACTCTCTTCTCAGGGTTAACACCCATTCTGAGGAGTACAACGCCTTGCGCTGGTTTTTCTAACCGGAAAACAAGGTTACCGAAGTCTTTATCGTCCGTTACAAGAATGCGGTTATCCTCCTCGGCTCTTTCCATAATCTCCAAATCTGAAGCTGAGGGCAAGATGTCACCGACAAATAACACATTATATCCCTCTCGTTCCAAAAGTGAGGCAAATTTCTTGCCCGTACACGCGTCAACAAGAAAATGCATCACTTTTAACGGGGCGTAAGCGGTATAACGTCCTCGCCGGTGATAAGATAAACGCAGTATTCTAACGCAGCCAGAACATCGGCGCGGGTGAGGTTGGGATAGTCTTCAAGTATCTCATTGATGCTCATGCCATCGGCCAATCTGCGTATAATTGCATCAACGGGTATTCTCGTCCCCTTTATGACCGGTTTACCGACCATGATCTGTGGATCAACTATAATCCGTTCCTTAACTGTGGTTTCCATTTTCAGGTGATTGTTAAAATAGTAAATTCGCAGTTAAATGTTTGCTGGAGCAGGACGAGGTGTGCAAGCATGTGAAGACACAACACCAACGCGACGCGCAGCACGGGTGTGGTGAGGCTGCAAAACCGATCTGGTAGGTAAGCTCTAACTGCGCTCCTTAGTCTGTGCACGCGCATCCCGGTGCAAAGTCATCAGTGTATCGTCTGATTCGTTGGTACCGAAACATCTTTGCGAACGATGTCTGTGAGACCTGAGCACGCAGATTGACACCGAAGCTTCAAAAACGCTCACTCCTTTTTATGTATGCTTGTAGATGAGCACCTTTTACGAGGTCAGGAGAAGGGATGGCGCGGCACGCCTTGGTCTTCTATCGTTGCAAGAGGGGAGGCAGCAGACCCCGCTGCTCTTCCACGGTGATTCGTTACGCAGCGGTGAAGAAGGCTTTGCAGTGCGCTCAGTGGAAGCCGCGGATTTCGCCGCGTTATGCCAGAAAGAGGACTGGAACGCACCGCGCGGCGCTGTGCTTCTGCCCTCCGTCCATCCGCTCTTTAGCAAACTGAACGAAGCCATTTCTTCATTAAACGTCGATTGCTACGCGCTCTCTTATGCCTCCGCGCTGCTGCACAGTCCGCGAGAGTTCGTTCGGGGCATTGTCGCAGCTCGTGAGGCGATCCCGCCGGATACCGCGTTATGGGTGCCTGGAATCGCCACGGCCGAGAATGTTGCAGTGCTGATCTACACGGGCGTTGACCTCGTGGACGACACGAGCGCCGTAATCCAGGGCTATCAGGGTCGGTACCATACAGAAGAAGGTGCGCTCGAGTTAGCAGATCTGGAAGAGCTGCCGTGTGTCTGTTCCGTCTGCTCATCGATAACGGCAGACGAGTTACGTGAACGCGATGATAAAGAGCGCGGGCAGCTCCTGGCGCAGCACAATGCGCTTCTGCTCGAGCAGGAGCTGAAGAAAGTCAGGACGCACATACGCGCCGGCACGATGCGTGAATATATCGAGTTGAAGGCACGATCCTCGCCGTTCCTGACCGCAGTGCTGCGCCTCCTGGATCTCGAGCAGGAAGCGTATCTCGAGCCGCGAACGCCGATCGCGCGGAACTGTGTGCTGATGGCGAACACGCTGGAATCTCTGTGGAGAATCGAGGTGAAGCGATTTGCGCACCGCGTTTTGGATCGTTACGAGCCCCCGCAACGACGTGTTCTGCTGCTCTTGCCCTGCTCGGCGCGAAAGCCCTACTCGCGATCACCATCGCATCGGAAGTTCATTGATGCGATCGCACCCTACAGGGGGCATATTCACGAGATGATCCTGACGTCACCACTCGGTGTGGTGCCGCGCGAGCTGGAGGTGGTGTATCCCGCGGCGTTCTATGACATTCCGGTGACTGGCCACTGGGATGCTGAGGAGCGCGCATGGGTCGCATCGTGTCTGCGCAACTATCTCATGCTTCATAGCACGCGGTACGAGCATATAGTAGCACATCTCAGCGGTCCGTATCGCGATATATGTCTCAGTGTCGCGGCTGACTCGGGGCTCGAGATGATCTCTACCTGCGATGCGGACGAGGACATGACCGCATCGAGCACGTTGCAACGTCTGCGTAAGAAACTCACTGAGCTCTGCGGCGACACGAAGCGACTTTCCGGCTTCGAGCAGAAAGCAAGCATGCTCAGGGCGATGGCTGACTATCAGTTCGGGCGTGGTGTGGGACCTGCGCTCTTCACAGAAGCTGGAGGGACGCGGCTGAAGATTACCGGTAAGTTCCCCACCTATCAGCTCAGTTCGGATGGGACCGTGCTTGCGCGTGTTGTGCCGGCATACGGGCTCTTAACGCTCACGATAAACGGCGCACGCCGGATTGCGGATCTCATGGCTGCGTATACCGTGCATATAGGTGATTTCCTGCCCCGGGGGTCAATCCTGGCACCCGGCGTGCTTGACGCGAGCGTGGCGATTCGCGTGAACGATGAGGTTCTTATTAGCGGTGAGAAAGCGTTCGGCGTGGGCCGTGCAAAGATGGCGGGCTGGGAGATGGTCGCCTCACGACGGGGCGTTGCGGTCGAAGTGCGTGAGATCACCGCACTGAACCCTGTGTGAGGTACGTACGCGGTAACTCCACGGCTGGCTGAGCAACGGTGCACGGTGGCAAACGCGAAATCGCAAAGTATTTAAGGGTTGGGCGATATCAAAAACATCACCGACGATGGTGGAAGAAGAGGAGAAAGAGCTGTTCATCTCGAAAGCATTCCTGGGAGCGCTCGATGAGTTCGTCAGGGACAGTGATGCGATCACCGCGGAGTGGGATGCTATTCTAGCCCGGTATAAGCAGGGTGAGGACATCATGGAGGATTTTCGGGCGATTCAGATCAGAAAGCCGAGCATCTTCATGTTGATTGACGACATTTATCACAAAGAGGTCGAGCTCGAAGAGAAACTCAAGGTCGCGCAGGTGAGCGACGAGATTCGGAGCCAGCTCCAGTCGTTCAAAGAGCGGTTCGCCGAATTGGCCGACGAAATTGATCTGTTCGTCCTTGCAGAGATCGGCTTATCAAAGACGAAGATCAGTGGCATTTGATCAGCGGCTTGTAGTTGATTCCCGGGATCTCAAGACGAAAGCTCTGCAAATATCGCCCGCACCTGCTTTTCCGTATCTTCTCGCGTGCCCTCATTCGTTATAACATAATCTGCGAAGGGGAGTTTATCCTTAAGTGGTAGTTGTAAAGCGATCATTTTTCGCGCCTCGGCGCTCGTAACGCCCTCCCGGGCCATGATTCTCTGGATCTGCGTCTCCTCACTGCAGTAGACCACAACAACGACATCGAATTCGCGCTGCAAACCCGCCTCGATCAGGAGCGGAACGTCAACGACCACGAGTGTGCGATCCGTTGCTGCTAGTTCTTTAATAGCCGCGATTCGCTCGCTCACCATTCGCTTCACTTCCGGGTGGACGATCTTTTCTAACGCCACGCGCTTCTCAGCATCGCTGAATATAAGCTCACGCAGCCGCTTCCGATCAAGCTCTAAATCGTTCCGCACGATCACCGTGCCAAAGTATCGCACGATCTCCCACCAGGCCCTCGAGCACGGGATGACCGCTTCGCGACTGAGCACATCGCAATCGATTACATACGCGCCGAGCTTCATGAACTGCTGGAGCACGAGCGTTTTCCCGCTCGCCATGCCGCCGGTTAAAGCTGCGACGCGCACGATCTTCTTTACCACCGCTCGCCTCCCGTTATCTCCGCTTCCAGGAGCTTGGCGAGTGCAAACGCGGGAAACGTGGCGGCCACGTCAGTTCCATACCGTGCAGCGAGCGAGATGAATTGCAGATTCTCCGCGTTCGCAGCCGCACGGACGATGAAATCACCGATCCCCGCAGCTACTACACGGCTCATGCCATAGGTCTTCCTCATCTGTTCTAACGAAGTTTCTAACTCATCGACCTGTTTCTGTTTCACCTGCGCGGCAATCGTAGCTGCACCGGTCTCGCCGAGCTCTTCCAGGTCGCTGCAGACCACCCGCGCCAAGCGTTGTAAAGCGCTCGCTCGGCTCTTCTCTTCCATCTCACGGCCAGCGAAGGCATACCAGTTCGGGCTCGCGCACTGGTACTCCTCATCGGTTATCTCGCCCAGAACAAGATACGCGTCCGCGGTAATGGCGAACAGCTCTGACGAGACCCTGCACACCTCGCTCGACTCGTCCTCGCCGAATTTTACACGCTGAAGTACTGCTGCGACGTTCGTGCGTAACACGCCTGAATAGATCAACTCGCCACGTTTTAAGCGCTCAAGATCTTTGTGCTGCGCTCTTACTACACCGTCACTGATGGGGATCACATCGGTTGTTGTGCTGCCGATATCGACAAAGATCGCATCGGGGTACTCCTGAGCCACAAGCTTTGCGGACGCGAGCCAGTTGGTTGCAGCGAAAGCAAGTGGGTCGGTCTCCACCGCCGAATGGGCTCTAAACTCTCCCCTGCGGTCAAAGAATCGCGGATCCTCAAAGCTCATCGCCACGGCATCCGCGATGAAGAGAACGCCCTCACGACGCGTAGCGAAGCAGTCACTGAGCTCGCCGGTCATTACTGCCCCGATAGCCTCGAGCTCGGCTCCAAACCGCTGCTGTACCTCAGGGAGCACCTCGTAGAGGCAGGCCTTTCTCTGCCAGAGCGGAGCGTACAGGGACGCGACGACGCCATCAGAAGTGGCTATTTTTGTATTCGCCCCACCCACGTCTATGCCAAGGAACATTACCTTTAACCACCTTTTGCCGCTGTGATTATTTAACAGTTATATACTCGAGCAGTTTCTGCCCCAGTTCAGGATCATCGAGGGCTTGTACGAATTCGTCAACAGTACTGAACGGTCTGCGTGCTACTATCCTCGTGGCTCGCTTCGCACCAATACCTGGCAATGCCGTGAGCGTTTCAAGCGAGGCCGTATTGACCGTGAGCGGATAAGGGACCGCGGTTATCGAGCGATAGCCGTAGCCAATGACTTTCGCGTCCAAAAACCGATCCAGCGCAAGTACACCCGGAATCCCCACGAGGAGGGGGTAGCTACCGAGCTGCCGCCCAAAGGTCACGTTACCCTCATGGATCTCCAGGTAAACGCTCGTCAAGACGGTGCCTTCGGGCACGATGCGCTTCAGCATCGGGCGGTCGATTTCGGTCCGTACATGCTGCTTCAACCGCCGGAACTCGTGCTTGTGGCGTTTCACGAGCTTATCTCCCAGCTCAAACTGCGGCGTGCCCGGGATTGGGATGACCTGACGGAGATTGATCCGGCGCAGCAGAAGCCCCTCAGCCATGATCCGCTGCAAGAATTGGTAATCCAGTCGGAACGTGTTCTTGTTCTCGCCGTCAAGTCCAAAGACAAAGTTCAAGCCGGGTAGGAGTTCAGGGAGCCCGTTCACGCCCCGCGCTGAACCTACCTCGTTAAGGAGTTTTACCGCACTCAGGACCTCGTCCGCATCAGCCTTCAAATTGTTCCGCGCGATCACCACCGGGTCAACGCTTTCTGCGCCAAGTGCGGCGACGTCGCCGGGCGTATGATACTGTATGATGCTCTTCGCGATGCGTCTGCACTCCTGCGGATAGCGCGCGAGGATGCCGGGGTTAGCGTTGTCGATATGCAGCGTTTTGAGCTGTGGCGCGATCGCACGAATGCCGTGAAACAACCGCTCGACAGCATCCGGGTTAGGCTTCGGAAACTCCATATCACCTGCGCCGTTCGCCATATAGGAGAAGATGCAGGGCTGGTTACCGAGCCTGAAATGGCGAATGCCTGCGCTGTACAGCGCTGCGATCTCGCTCAGGATGTCCGAGACGGGCCGGAAATCGGGCGGGCCCTTGCTGGGCTCACTGCAGAACGAGCAACCGCCCTGGATACTGCGCGGGCACCCCCTATACGTCTCTATTTCGGTGATGAGGTAGTGGGGGAAGAGCGGATGCTGCTCCACGACTCGGGCGCCTGTTACCGCGAGATCTCGTATCACGCCAGCGTTTAACCGGCAGAGCGCTGTATCCACCGCGTCCACGTTTAACTTGTTGCGCAGCAACTCGGCAACGATTATCTCGCCATCACCCTGCACGATAAGATCAAAGACCCTTGCAACGAACCGGGGGTCACGCACGGGTTTACCGCCAGCCAGCCCGAACCCGTACCGGGCAGCCGGGCCGCAGAGCACCTTCACGGGCTTCTCCAGAACCTCGAGGAATGCAAGAAGCTCGTTGGGGCTGGCAGGGAACCCCGATAGGTATCGACCGGGAACCGCCATGCCGGCAATGACCACGACCAGATCTGATCGTGCAAATAGCTCTAAAAGCGATTGCTCTGCTCGAAGTTGATCGATCGTGCGATACACGACCCGTGCGGTATGGTCGTGATTCCAGACGGCGCCGGCGATATAGCGTGGGTACGGACTGATGTACGGCGGCACACCGAGGCAGGTTGGCTCGTCAACATATCCATCAAGTATCGATACGGTCAGCATAGGAAACAGAAGAAACCACTGGAGGATCTATCATGATTTTTAGTTCTACGGGTAATTAAGTACTGTATCACTTGGTGTGGGCTTCTTTTTGAACGATGAAAAAGAGCAACGAGCGCCGGGAACCGGGCTTTAACGAGCGGATCGAGCGTCTGTCCCGCGATGCCGCAGCGTGCAGTAAGAAACTTGAATCTGAGTTGGGCGAGCTCACGAGGGTCAAGGGCGCGTTGAGCGGTATCGTGAAAGAGCTGGCGAGGATCAAGGAGATGCTGGCTGATTCGAAGGGGCTGACCGAGGAGAAGCTGGATGCGATCAGCGACGCCCTGGAAATCCTGGAGCAGGAATTGTCAGAGAAGCGGAAGAAGGCCGAAGAGCGATCCACGGGCAAAGAATCCGAATATTTGAGCCAGCTGCAATACTTGAGAGCGGATTTCGAGAATTACAAGCGGCTCGTTGAGCGTGATAAGTGCGAGCTTGACGATAGGCTTCGCGAATGCTTCATGCTCGATCTGCTACCGATTCATGAGAGTTTGGAGGTCGCCGTCGATCACGCGAAGGCAAACGGGAATTCAGCAGGGCTGATGAAGGGCGTGGAATTGACCTTGAAGCAGCTCAGGGAGCTGATGAAACGTGAGGGACTCGATGAGATCCAGGCGGAAGGCCTGCAGTTCGATCCTTTCAGGCACGAGGTGGTAGCCCGGGTGCCTGCGGGAGACGGCGAGGAGGAGAACAGCGTGCGCGAAGTGCTGCGCAAAGGATATGTATTCCGTGGCAAGGTCATCCGGCCAGCGCTGGTAAAGATCGCGGTGAACGAGGAAGAAGTGACACCGGATACGACGTAATTACCGCTACCGGGGAAATGGGGATGGCGCTAGAGATCAAGGACGTGGATGCGTATTATGACAGCAAGAAGGTGCTGGAAGGTGTAAACCTCACGGCACCAACGGGCGAGCTACTGGGCATCATCGGGCCGAATGGCTCGGGCAAGACCACCCTCTTACGCACGATCGCGCGCATCTTGAAACCGCGGACGGGCACAATCCTCCTGGACGGTAAAGCAGTAGCGCAGATGAAGGATAAGGAGTTCTCTCAGCGCTTCGCCGCAGTACCACAGGATACCAGCATTAATTTCGAGTTCTCCGCGCTCGACGTTGTGCTCATGGGTCGTAACCCGCATCTGGGCCGGCTGGAGCTGGAGAGCGAGCGGGACATCGAGATTGCGCGGCGGAGCATGGAGCTGACCAACTGCTGGCCACTGGCTGAACGACCGGTGACGGAATTGAGCGGTGGCGAGCGGCAACTGGTGATCATCGCACGTGCGCTGACGCAGGAGCCGAAAGTACTCCTTCTCGATGAGCCAACCTCGCACCTCGATATCAATTTCCAGATCGAGATCATGGAGCTACTCAAGCGGTTAACCACGCAGGAAGGCTTGATCGTTGTTGCGGTTATCCATGACCTCAATTTGGCCGCGCAGTACTGTGATCGGCTCGTGTTACTCCGCAGCGGAACGATCATCGCGATGGGCGCCCCCTACGCGGTCTTAACGGCCGAGAATATCAAGACCGCGTTCGGTGCCGATGTGCTCGTAAAACGACACGCAGTGACGAACCAGTGCTATGTCTCGCCCCTGCCCTCGGCGGTAAGCAGGCAGATCAAATCAGCACGAGAAGACCACTGCGGGAAGGCCATCCATCTCATCTGCGGCGGCGGCGCGGGCACATCATTGATGCACCTCCTCACCGAGAGGGGGTACACCGTGACCGCCGGTGTGCTTAACCTGTTGGACAGCGATCACGAGGTAGCGCAGCTCTTGCAGATGCCCGTAACCACCGAAGCGCCGTTCTCGCCCATCACCGAGACCGCGTTTCAGGCACAGCTTGACCAGATCCGCCATGCGGACGCCGTTGTGCTCTGCAATATCCCCGTCGGGTTCGGGAACCTGAAGAACGTCGAAGCGGCGGAAGTGGCCCTGTCCAGGCTGGGTAAGAGTGTGATCATCGTTGAGACAGATCAGATAGCGAAGCGTGATTTTACCAACGGCGAGGCCACCAAACGGGTGGAGGCGCTGAAACAGAGGGGTGCGATCGTCGTGTCAAGTCCCGAAGCGGTTCTTGAAGTGCTGGCTACCACGTAGTTAATGGTGGCGAAATCAGAGGCAGAACTTCAGAAGTTACCGCTTAGAGGTTCTCACTTCCTCAGCCGCTCGAAGACCAGGATCGCCGTGATCAAATCCTGGAACGCCACACCGGTCGATTTAAAGAAGGTTACATCCTCTGCACTCGTCCGTCCCGCCTGTTTCTGGAGCAGAACGTCACCCAGTGGTATCAGATCCTGCTCGGTAATGATCCCTTGCTCCAGCCCCTGATAGACCTCGCCCGAATGGATGCACTGTGTTAAGTCGTCCACAATGATCCGCGCTTGCCGCAAAACGCCCGGAGCGAACTCGATCTTCGTCTTCGCGTCTGCACCGACCCCGTTGAGGTGCATGCCGGGGCGTATCTGCTCGGTGAAGACGAACGGCTTGGTCGCCGGCGTCACGGTCGTCAAGATATCGGCATCCACTGCCGCTTCCAAGTTGACAACGGCGATCTCAACCCCGAATTCCTGCTCGTAACGCGCTTTGAACGCCAGTGCTCGTTCGGGGGCCAAATCCACCAGCTTGATCTGCTCAATCGACGGTCGCACCGTAAGGATCGCCTTTGCCTGGTAATACGATTGCTTGCCCGCGCCGACGAGGCCGAGTGTCTCGCAGTCCCTGCGCGCCAGCGCGTCCGTTGCAACGCCCGTGGCCGCGCCGGTGCGAAATGCGGTCATCTCCTCAGCCTGCATGATCGCGAGCAACTGCTGCGTCTCCGCATCGCGGAGCAGATATTCGCCCAGGACCGTTGGGATGCCGATCTTCTTGTTCGCCGGTGCGACACAGACGATCTTCACGCCGCAGTACCGGGAATTGTACTTCGGCAAATATGAGGGCATGCACCGCATGTCCGAGACGGCAGTATTCACATACACCTTCGGCGGTGTAACGCTGTAACCCAACGAGCTCTGCTCAAAGCCCTTCTGTATCTCCGCGATGAAGTCTCGCCAGCCGATCGCCTTGATCGCAGCTCGCAGCTCAGCGTTCGTTACCAGGACCGCATTCAGCTCTTCTATATGCTTCATGATCGTACGTAGGTGTGTTGGCAACCTGGCTATAAATAATCTCCCACGTATGGTGTGGAAGGGCGCTAAACTTACAGCCAGAACAGCTCTTCCACAGGATCTTGAAATACCGGTTAAACACCTGTTTTGAATCAACGTCGTGGTAGTTGAAAACGTCCATTAAACAGAAAAGTATAAAACGACACGACTACGTATACCTTTCATCTTGTAGAGCGCCGTATGCGGGCGCATAACATGGGTAACGGCGGGAGTGAAAAACCGGGAAGATGTTACAAAAAAGGGGGACACGGTATTGTTTGGTTGCGCTTTGTATGGCACTTACGTTTTTGCTCGTTGGTGGCATGGCTTCGGCAGCAGGCACAGCGGGATCTGAATTGACCCTGGCAATCCAGATGGGGGATGGCAATCCTGTTGATGGCGTTTCGGTATCGCTTGATGGTATCTCCCAGGGCACGACTGACGTTCATGGCGTGCTCACGTTTGCTCAAGTACCAGCAGGAGATCATACCCTGCAGGTTGATTTCTTCGAGTTGCATAGAGGCTACGCACTCGCTACACGGGCTGAGGTCTCATCAACCGGAGGAGTACTCATCGAGTCGAGTGAACTGGACCATGGCAGGGTAACCATGAAGCTCAAGCTTACGGACAGCGGATCTGTAACCTGCCAACTGAGTATGCGGGAGCAGGCGGAGGCTGAGCTTGGGTTGTTGACTTCATCTCCTTCTGAGGCAGTATCACTTCCCAGTTCCGAGCAGAGTACAGCGGACAAAATCCCCTGGGCGGGCTTCTGGTGGCCGTTGAATCAGGGTCAGACCGCCCTCGGATATTACCCGCACGGTGCCCCGGGGCCGCTTGCGAAATACGACCTGTATGTTGAGGCGAAGTACGGGGGTGATTCACGCGCCAAGGAATGGGAATTGGCCAACCATTACATGCCCGGTGCTCCCGGCTGGTTCGGACACTGCCATGCGTGGGCGGCGGCCTGCGTCCTGGAGGATGAGCCACGCAGTACACTGAATAAGGACGGGATCATCTTTTATGTCGGCGATTTGAAAGCTCTGCTCACCGAGTGTTACTATAGCAGTATGGTAGACCTTCAGGTTGGCACGCGCTTCGACCCCTCCAATTTTCCCGGCCATCCCTATGAGGATATCTACCCTAACGATTTCACGAGCATTCTGCGCCGCTGGATCAAGGATAAGGGTGCGCCACTGGTCATGGATTATGAACCCGGCCCGGAAGTATGGAATCACCCCTTTTACCGATATGATATGACCTTCACACCGGCCGGGGGCAATCGCGTAGATGTTACCTGTACCGTCTGGCATGTTAAAGATGGTGTACATCCGGATCATCTGAGCGGTGTCACCTCAGCGTCGGTCTTCACCTATACCTATTACTACTGGCTGACCGTCGATTCGGGCGGAGACATCGTTCCCGGGTCTGCGGCATCGGGCTGGTATAGCAGTCGTCATCCCGATTTCCTCTGGCATCCCGCAGTACCCGTGCAAACGAATCCCTATCTGAATTGTCAAAGAGTGGGTGAGATCCTGGGCAAGAAGGTGGGCGTTGGCAAGATCACGCGGTCGAACAACTACTACAAGAACAATTCGCTAAAAATCCAGGTACCGATCCAGCAGTATGATCCGGCACAGCAGTCATGCCAGATCCAGTGGCAGGTCAGAAATCCCGCAGGCCAGATCATCGATCTCCCGCAGAAAGACTGTTCACTCACCCAGGCACAGCAAGATTTCTATCCCGACTTTACCATACCACAAAGCTGGCAGCAAGGCAGTTATGATCTGAAGGTATCAGTAAAGGACGGTGCCCAGCAGCTGTATAAGGGTGACTGGATCTTAGATGCCTTCACGGTGCAGCAAGGGACGCCGACGCAACTCGAGGATGTGGAGAAAATCCCTTCGATTACTTATACGGTCCAGGGTCCCGTTGATCTGACCATCATTGATAAAGAGACGGGTCAACAGGTGGGAGAGCAGCAAGGCTGGAGTCCAAAGAAGCAGGACGTGAAAAACCCCTCCACCGTGGTCAACCAAATACCTCAAGCGGCCTACTTTTCTGAAATGCTCCTGGGTCCGCTTGTTTCTGATGTTCAGGCATCGCCTAACCCCACAGGTGGTGCACAATCAGTTGTGCTCACAGCCAACCTAACTGCCGAAGAGGGCGGATCGGGATTGTTGCTCCAGGTACAGCCGCAACGGCAGCTACAACAGGGGCAGATAGAATCCTTTGGCGCTTTTCCCAATCCTTTCAATCCCTGCGCACCCGTAAATCAGGTGACTGAAATTACCGCCGTCGGAGTTCAGGGCCTCTCCCCGCTTGAGGTTTGGATTACCCGGGACGGCTGGCCGGAGCCCGTCGAGATCCTTCAGCTCACAGAATACCCCGTCTTCGTCACGCCCCCGATCTATTCGTTCAGCGAATATCGGGCGACCTGGGATGGGACACACATGACCTGGGGGGCCGTAGTGCCAGATGGCCAGTATCAACTCACCCTCTCCGGCGCTGGTGGCGTGCTTGCCACCGGTTCAGTATGGGTTGACTGTGGCGCCGGGAAGCAACAACAGCAGAAGCAAACGATCACGATCACCTGTCCTAAGGAGACCGGCTATACGACACAGGTAGCCGGGCAACAGAGCGGCCAGTACACCCAGACGATAACCACGAAGGTGGGCCAACAGACGATCACGCAGCAGAGTTCACAGCAGCAGATTCAAAAGGGCCAGAAACACACCTCTTCGACACAGGTTTCAACACAGGGCGGGCAGTTCACCACCCAGCAGTCACCGCTTAACATAGCGCCGGTCGCAGATGCAGGTCCGTATCAGGTGGTTAATGTGGGCCAATCAGTACAGTTTGATGGGGCTGGATCATACGATACGGATGGGGCCATCGTGGAGTACCACTGGCACTTTGGCGACGGCTCGTGGGGAGATGGTGTGACGCAGTCTTATACATACTCAACAGAGGGGATCTATACCGTTACCCTAAAAGTGTGGGATGACGACGGAGCCCTCGATACCGACTATACAAATATCATTGTGGTTCAGCCAGGGGGTAACCTGATAGAATCCGTGGGCGCTTTTCCTAATCCCTTCAACCCCTGCTCGCCTGTAAATCAGGTGACTGAAATTACCGCCGTGGGGGTTCAGGGCCTCTCCCCGCTCGAGGTTTGGATTACCCGGGACGGCTGGCCGGAGCCGGTCCAGATCCTTCAGCTCACGGAATACCCCGTATTCGTTACGCCACCGATCTATTCGTTCAGCGAATATCGGGCGACCTGGGATGGGACGCACATGCTATGGGGCACTGTGGTACCAGATGGCGAGTATCAACTCACCATCTCAGGCCCCGGGGGCGTGCTGGCCACCGGTACGGTATGGGTGAACTGTGGCGTCTGGGCGCTTGACGCGGTAAGCGCCGATCCTGATCCCTTCAACCCCGACGTGGAATCCACGCTGATCACCGCGCGGGGGAGTGCGGGCCTCGGACCCCTTGAGTTAATGATACTGCGGGAAGGCTGGTGGGAGCCCGTTCAAATCCTTTCGCTCTCCGAAGGCCCCAGTGGCACGTATACCGCCACCTGGAACGGGACGCACAGGACCTGGGGCGAGTCCGTGCCGAACGGGACATATATTCTCTCTGTAGCCAATGGAACCGGGCAAGAGGTGGTCTCGGGCGTGGTGACGGTGAGAAGAGATGAGCCGTTAACCTCACTCACCGCCAATCCCGATCCATTCAATCCGGTTATCGGAGAGACAACGCTAATAACCGCGACGGGAGCACCGGGACTGGGACCTCTCGAGCTTGTGATCCTGAAGGAGGACTGGTGGGAGCCCGTTCAGATCCTCCCGATGATTGAGATCACTGACGGCACATATACCACTCGCTGGGATGGCAAGCACATGCACGGCTATATCGCGCCTGATGGCGAGTACATTCTCTCTATCGGGGACGAGGTCGGCGAGTTGCTAAAAGGCTCGGTAACGGTGAACACACGGGGTGCCGAAGCGGCGGGCATGAGGATCAAACTTACCTGGAACACTAATAACACCGATCTCGACCTGTATCTCGCCAAGCCAGGAGATAGCTTCGGGTCAGCCGATAACTGCTATTGGCTCAATGATTATCCGGACTGGGACGGCGATGGTGAGCACTACGATCCTGAAGATCCAGCCCATAATGATACCAATGATCCGTATCTTGATGTGGACGATACCGATGGCTATGGCCCAGAGCACATTACCATCTATGACCCGCCAGCTGGCACGTATTCCGTAGGTGTTGACTATTTCTCAGATCATGGACAAGACCTGTCTTCGGATGCCACGGTTACCGTAACATTGTTCGAAGGAACAGCAAGCGAAATAGTACGGACTTTCGGGCCGCATACCTTGAATGACTACGACAACTATCACTGGTACGTTACCAATATTACCGTGCCCGAAGGAACGTTCTCCAGTGTGCTGCAGAACGGTCTTCGGAGTGCTCTGTCGTGGCCTGAAAAGCACGTGGAAAAAACAGGCAGCTGGAACGGGGTGGAAGACAACGTCTCACTCACCCTTGCCGCGGCAGAATATTTCCTCGATGCCGTGGGTGATGACGGGACCGGAGAGCTTATGAACGCGGTCGACGGGGCCTTCGACGAGACGAGCGAATCGGTAACAGCGATCGTCAATATCAGTGGCTTAGCCTTCGGCAATCATACGCTCTTTGTTCATGGCCAGGATTCGGCAGGAGACTGGGGCTCGTTTGACGCAGTACTCCTGAACGTGACCGAAACGACAGAACCGCCGGGCAGATGGGACATCAACGAAGACTGTACCGTGAACTTCATAGATCTGACGATACTATCCGCACACTGGCTTGAAACACCGAGCTCACCATATCCACGCTACGACATCAGCGAGGATGGGGTGGTGAACTTCATAGACCTGACGATACTATCCGCACACTGGCTTGAAACGACCTGCTAAGCAACGAAAAAAAAAAGTCCTGTGAGGAAATTCACAGACGTCAACGGGAAGCGGTACGAGAACCGGATATCAGCGATATGATTGTTCTGACGCAGATCGGGATCAGCCTTCTCTCAACACGAGCAGCCTGTGCGCGAACCGAGTGGCAGCCGCTAAATCCGCCTCGTTCGGCCGCCCCTTATTGAGCCCGCCGAGGAGCTTAAACGGCCAAATTGTCTCATAGCCGCGGCAGGAGAATTCACCGATGATCGTGAAGCCCTTCTCCGTTAATGCATTCCGCAAGCGCCGGTTATACCGGTTGAAAATCCTGCCCTCAGCCCGCCCGCTTGTGGAGAAGATGAACGCCTTCCTGTTACCGTGCACGGGCCACGCGCGAACCAGCGTCAGCAGCTCCTTGTCGTGCTTGCCCCAGTAGATCCCCGAGCCGAGCCCGACGAGATCATATTCGTTGAGTGCGGTACCGTATGCCTGATCAACAGTAACGAGTTCAGCGTTGAGCACTCCTGCGATTGCCCGTGCCACTTTTGCCGTATTCCCCTGATGTCGCGATGCGTAGATGATGATAGCTTTCATTCGCCCTCCAGATTTCTGTTGTTGCCACGAGGTCGTCTCGTCTCCGTGCGTTTCTATCTATAAGTTACAGCTTTCGGATGCCGAAGTGAAGAGCCGGCGACTGAAAAGGCGCGCCATCTCCTTTTTTTGCGGCTCTTGAGCTCTGTAATATTAATACACCGCGAGCCACTACTTATAGTAAACGAGGAGCGCGTGCGTATGACGGCCGAGAAGACGATAAAGATCCTGGATACCACCTTGCGCGATGGTGAGCAAACCCCCGGGGTCTCCCTGACCCCTGAACAGAAGGTGCTGATAGCCAAGCAGCTCGATCTGCTCGGTGTGGACATTATCGAGGCAGGAACGGCGATCATCTCGGAAGGCGAGCAGCGTGGTATTAAAGCGATTGCGAACGAGGGCTTGAACGCGGACATTTGCTCGTTCGCACGGCTCCTTAAAGGCGATATAGATGCTGCACTCGCCTGTGAGGTGGATGCCGTGAATCTCGTGGCTCCTGTTTCTGATGCGCACATCCAGAAGAAGCTGAAGATGGATCGGGAAACACTGCTCGCGAAGACGATCGAGATGGCGGAATACGTGAAATCACATGGCGTGGCGGTGGAGATCAGTTCAGAGGATGCGTCGCGGGCTGATAGGGTGTTCCTGAAAACCTTCTTCGACCAATTAGCGCCGGTCGTTGATCGCTTATGTTTCTGCGATACTGTGGGCGTACTCTATCCGGAGCGCACGACGGAAATCTTCCAGGAGCTCTGCACTGTTGCGACGCCCGTATCCGTGCATTGCCACAACGATTTCGGGCTGGGCACGGCAAATTCCATTGCTGCGGTCCAGGCTGGTGCGCAGTGCGTGCACGTCACGGTGAATGGGCTCGGTGAGCGTGCGGGTAACGCACCGTTGGAAGAGGTTGTGACCGCATTAGAGCTGCTCTACGGCGTGAAGACGCGAATAACAAAGGCGAAATTGTATGAAACCTCACGACTCATCAGGAATCTGACCAAGATGCCCATCGCACCCAATCGGCCGTTGATCGGCACGAACGCATTCACGCACGAGTCCGGCATGCACGTTCACGGAACCCTCGCGGATACAACACTGTACGAGCCGATCGACCCGGCAATCATCGGCAGGACGCGCCGGTTCGCCTTCGGTAAGCATACCGGTAAGGCGTCGGTGAAGCGCGTGCTTGAGGATATGCGACTCACGGCCAACGAGGAGCAAACCCAGCAGATCCTGGCGAAGGTGAAGGCGCTTGGCGACAAAGGCAAACTGGTTACCGATTCTGATTTCCAGGCGATCGTCGAGGATGTCTTACGTATCGAGCGCGAGGAGAAGATCAAGCTGCTTGATCTCTCCGTGGTCTCCGGGAAGAACGTATGTCCTACCGCATCAATTCGCTTACAGATCAACGGCGAAGAGATAACCGAGGCCAGCGTGGGTATCGGACCTGTGGATGCAGCGATCAACGCGTTACGGAAAGCGCTCGCGGGCCGTGACATGAACGATATTCAGCTTGAAGAGTATCATGTTGACGCGATTACGGGTGGAACAGACGCGCTCGTGAGCGTCGTTGTCCGGATCAGTCGCGGTGACCGCACGCTGACCGCAAGCGGCGTGAGCGAGGATATCGTCATCGCCTCGGTGAACGCGCTCATTCACGGCGTTAATCGCCTGTACCAGTGATACGTGTCTGGTTGCATTGCGGTTATTCAGGCAGGGACCTGAGGCGTTCTGACAACCGGGCTTCAAATATCGATTCCCAGGTATGTCCGTATCAGGAATCCGATAGCGAAGGTCAGACCCGCCACAGAGAGGCTGAGGGCCGCCATCTCAAGGAACCGTTTCCTGAACGGGAGTTCCCGGGCAACGGAAACGTAAAACGTGAATAATAAGATCACGATGAGCGCGTTGGCCAGAGTTGCTCCCAGGGCGAGATAGACATTCGACAGGAGAAAAAAGGGGAGTATTAAAAAGACCACGGTCAGGATATATGCCAGGGCGGTATATACCGATGCTTTGACCGGATCCTTCAGTCTTCCTTCACCTGCCTCTGACTTCGTTGATAGGTACTCGGATGCCCCCATAGAAAGTGAGGCGGCAATGCCGGTAATAAGACCAGCCAGTGCGATAAGATCAGTGTTCTGAAATGCGAAGGTAAAGCCCGCGAGTGCACCGGTTAGTTCCACGAGGGCATCATTCAGCCCGAGAACGATTGATCCGACATACATGAGCCGCTCCTCATTGATCATACCGATCAGCCTGCTCTCGTGCTCGTTTTCATCTCTTATTATGCTCCTGGCGTCTGATACCTGAGGGGTTATATCATGATATGAAACCTGAGCGCTTTCCTCTCCTTTCTCCATCAGCTTCACGCCGAATGTAAGGCCCAGTATACGGGCAATGAGATAGTATTTTAAGAGCATCAATTGAGCGGGCTTCACGTCCTGGTTGGTGTACGTCTTCCATATCCGGTAGTGCTTGAGCTCTTCGTCAGAGATATCAAGCAGAACCTGCTTGTTTTGCTCGTCTTTCGCCGCCTGAGCAAGCTTGCGGTAAATATAATGTTCCGTAATTTCGTTTCTCTGGAATGTCAGTATCTTCTTTTTTAACGCGTCATCAACGGTTGCGGCGGCGGTCATGCTTTAACGATTGTGCCAATTTCGATATAAATCTTCCCTGGTCACATAAAATGGTCGAATATAACGGTGATCTCACCAAATAGCATGACACGGCAGCGACTGGGGCTGCTACAGAGAACCATCCGAACGCGACACCATTTGCTCGACGATACGTTGCGCACTTGCCTACGGTGAATGAGAAAGCTCGTTCCGTGCACGCGGTCGAGTGCCCTTACTGTTTCCGCCGCTTCACCGTCCCGAAGTCCTTCAGTATTAGGATGCGTTCATCGGGCTCACGGCAGATCAGAATCGTCTGGAACGGTTCAGAATCCTCAGCGAGGAGCATGGGCATTCGCTTGACCACCGACGATCTTCGCCTCCGCTTCGTGTCCTCGGCAAATGCTCGTATCAGTGCTTCTGGCTCGGGGAATAGGAGCTCATCTTCTGGCATGTGCTGAAACTCGTGTATTTCACCCGCAATTAAAGTAAGGTATTGGGGCTTTAAAGGTTTTCGTAAGAGCCCATTGAAGGATTTGGAACGATTAGAAAGTCCTAAATTCGTAAAACATGCAGGTGGTGAGCGTGTGGTGCTCTTCCGCGCTTCGCTTTTTGTAGCTTCACTTCTCGCATCGCTCCTCGCTACTTTTCTCTGCTAGAAGTCATAAGCGAGCGTGCACGAACGAAAGCGAAAGTATTAATAGGGTAATACCGAACTGGTGAAAAAGAGGGTGGAAAAATGACTAAGAGAACACTCGTCGTTGTATCCATTTCAGTCGTCATAGCTCTATCTTTCGTCTCGGGCGTTCATGCTGCCGAGTTCAAGCTCACGCCCAGCGACGGCGAGGCAGATGACGAGTTCGGCTACTCTGTAGCCATCGCCGGTGGTTATGCCCTCTTTGGCGCACACTATGATGACTCTGGTTCTGCGTATATCTTCAAGTGGAACGGCATCTCGTGGTTCGAGCAAGCAAAGCTCACGGCCAGCGACGCCGCCGCAGGTGACGGGTTCGGCCATTCTGTAGCCATTGCCGGTGACTATGCCCTCATTGGTGCATACGGTAATGATGACAACGGCTCTATGTCCGGTTCTGCGTATATCTTCAAGCGGGACGGCAGCTCGTGGAATGAGCAAGCAAAGCTCACGGCCAGCGACGCCGCTGCATCTGACCGTTTCGGCTCATCTGTAGCTATCGCCGGTGAGTACGCCCTCGTTGGTGCACACGGTAATGCTGATAACGGCACTGATTCTGGTTCTGCGTATATCTTCAAGTGGAACGGCATCTCGTGGTTCGAGCAAGCAAAGCTCACGGCCAGCGACACTGCTGCATATGACCATTTCGGCCTCTCTGTAGCCATTGCCGGTGACTATGCCCTCGTTGGCGCTCCCTATGACAATGACAACGGCATTGATTCAGGTTCTACCTATATCTTCAAGCGGGACGGCAGCTCATGGACTCAGCAAGCAAAGCTCACGGCCAGCGACGGCGAGGCAGATGACAGATTCGGCGAGTCTGTAGCCATCGCTGGTGAGTATGCCCTGATTAGCGCATTCGCTGATGATGACCACGGCACTAATTCGGGTTCTGCCTATATTTAGGTATTGTCCTAGCAAACGATAGTTTATTATAATGGTCACACCTATATTCCTCTC
>JBNGDK010000031.1:0-23211 GCA_049975405.1 Candidatus Methanospirareceae archaeon | reverse complement strand
TTTTCAGAAAAAGAAAACCAGCACTAAAAGAAAAACACAAATAACTAATTTAGCTACTATTCTCATTTGTGTGAGTAGTATTAATTAGTATAGATATAACTCTCGATAAATACGCTATTTGACGGAAATATGTTTCTAATTGAGCACGTATCATCGCCCAGAAAAGGCTGGATTTCCGCACTACTTTTGACGCCACTAGCAATCCTATCCTAAATGGGTAACTGTAGTTCAGTTATTTATGTTCAGGTTCTCGCAGCTTGCTGAGATAATAGCCTGAGTATACTGCGCCGAGCGGATTGTGCGCGAGTACGCGGTCCTTAACAGCAAGCGTCGTTACTGGCGCCTCGGAGTATGCGGTAAATACCGTATCGTGTCCAATACACAGCCCGAGGATAATGTTGAGATCCGTTCCTTCTTTGTTCAGTATGAGTGCCTGGCCGATCGGGTTGCACATGGCTTCGCTCTTCGGTTCGTCCCCAGCACCTGCGTGAAGCCGTTTTAGGCCGAAATACGCTTTGTCAATCCCGCAGAGCTTGCAGCAGACCGAAGAGACTTCAAAGTCCAGCTCGAGGATCTTACAAAGTGTCCCTGCTTCCTGTGCCAGCCCGATACAGAAGGCAACGCCCAGCTTCTCGTAGCCCATCCCCTGCGCGTACAGGATCAATTCCTCCACCCGCGTCTTCTGCATATAGAACCGCGACTCTATCTGCGTTGCAACCCTCAGCGACGTGAGCACTTTGCTATCGCTTGCATATTCCGCCTTTACAACGTCAGTAATCTCCGTGCAGTCCTTGCCCGTTGCACATGCCTTATCTTTACATGCTGCGCACCGCATCGCTTCCTCTATTTAACCTACCGTCTTTCATGGTAAAAGTACTAAGTGACGGTCACGATGCGAACGATCGCGTGGGATGAGGAGCGTGAGCTGGTGGCGCTTATTGATCAGACGCTGCTGCCAGCGGAGTACCGGATCCTAACGTGTGCTGACGTTGCTACCCTGGTCGAGGCGATCCAGAGCTTGAGAGTGCGGGGCGCACCAGCATTGGGTGCTGCTGGTGCGTTCGGCGTGGTTCTGGCCTGTATGAACGCGCAGGACGACGCTTCACTGAGGCGAGCGGTGAAGAAGTTGCGAGCAGCGCGGCCTACTGCGGTTAACCTCTCTTACGGTGTTGATCGAACATTTCAGGCCGCATTGCGAGGCGCGAGCAGGCGTGAACGAGTTGCGTACGCGCTGGCCGAAGCGAAACAGATTGCGGAGGAAGACGTTGTGGTGAATCGGCAGATCGGCGAGCATGGCAGCGCGCTGCTGGAAGATGGTGACATTGTGCTGACGCACTGCAATGCGGGTCGACTCGCGTGCGTGGATTGGGGCACCGCGCTGGGTGTGGTGCGGACCGCGGTTTCGCAGGGGAAACGAATCGAAGTACTCGCCTGCGAGACGAGGCCGCTTAATCAGGGCTCGCGACTCACTACCTGGGAACTCATCCAGGATGGCATTCCGGTCACGCTCATTACGGACAGCATGAGTGCCGTAGTGATGCGTCAGGGGACAGTAAATAAGGTGATCGTCGGCGCGGATCGGGTGGTTCGGGACGGCGTGTTCAATAAGATAGGAACGTACATGCATGCGGTGCTCGCGAAGGTGCATGAGATCCCGTTTTATGTCGCAGCACCGCGCTCCTCATTCGACCTGAAGCGGCGATCTGATGAGGTGCAGATAGAGGAGCGTGCTCCTGAAGAGCTTATATTCTACGGTGTGAACCAGATTGCGCCACGGGATGTCCGCGTCTACAATCCTGCCTTCGATTTCACGCCGTTCGAGCTGATCGAAGCGGTAATTACCGAGCGCGGCGTGATTCGCCCAGCTGAGTTGGCGAACTGTGCCGGTGAGTAGCGCATTCAGCCGCGAGAGACGATTCTGATGATCGTGATCTCAGCGTTGCGCGCTCCTTTTTCAGCCACGCGTTCGTCATCAGGCACGGGCACACCGTCGCGGAGCACGAGTACTTCCTCACGGTTAATCCCTAACTCTTCCAGCACCTGCTCGTACGTAGCATCATCTGCAACTCGTAGCCGCGTCTCCTGCTCCGGTTCTCCCAGAATTTGTATGCTCAGTTCCATATGGCATTCTCTCTAAATCACTACCAGTTAGCTACGTACGAACTTATCCAAGGGCGAGCGAGCGGACCCACTCACCGCGTGCCTCGCGTGTCGTACCCACGACCAAGCGTGTCTCAGCCGCTGTTCGCTCCAGCACGCCACGGGCTTCTACCAACTCTCCGGCCATCGCCTGTCCGGCGTACGTATGGGTAAAGGCGAGGATCTTGTTGATCTCGGGGTGCTCCAGCTCGTAGATCGCTGGACTGTCAAACGCGAATCGGGCATCAGTTACCCGTGCTGTAATCGTCTGGTACCCGAGCTTGTTGCCCCGCTCGTAATTTCTCGGGTCCAGTTCTCGAAGCTCGTCCGCGTCACGTACGTATAGCAGATCAAAGTACGTATCGTCGAGCGCCCCGCGGTGCTGCTTCCTGAGCTCGTGTGCGAGGAAACGCTCATAGCTCAATTCCGGCCGCCGTTTCTCGTATATCCTGCGCCAGAGCGTGTCTGATATCGCGGTCAGGCGTCCGTCGGTAGTTGCGGCCTGCACCGCCGCTCGCGCCCAGTCAAAGTGCAGGCGACCGTAAATGACGAAATCGAGATCTGAGGTGGCGGTATTGAGACCGCACAGATACGAGCCGGTGATCCCGATCTGTGCGCGGGGAATATGCTCAGCGAGTAACTCATAGATGATGCTGACCTGCTCGTTCTGCGCGGCGATGCGCGGCAACTGCTCATCAGGCCGTAATATCTCCTTCACATCATCCAGCGGTACCGCATGCACATCCCTCACGTACCCCGGTCGATGGCGGCGTAAGAACTCGTAAGCCGCGTAAAAGTCCAGCTTGCGGAATGTACCGCGGTCTGACATCCGGTTGCCCTGCGGGTCAGGGACGTAACGCAGGAAACACTGAAGGTACTCGCCTCCGAGGTCGTAGCCGACCACCGAGAAGATCCAGTCCTGCTGCGTGATCACAAAATCACGGATGCGCGCTCTCATAACCCTTCCTTATTAAAGAAGCGTGTCACAGAAATACTTGCCGCCGTATTTTCTTTCACGGAGAGGGTGTGGTTAACGGGCTCCCGCGGTACGTGAGCGGGCGATTTTCTGCTGCTCCACGTTTTATATAACACCAGAAAGAGAAGTATAAAGAGGATAGATACTCATGAAGCTGCTTTTGAAGTTCCCGTTACCGCTGGATGAGCTGCCCTATACGGCCGAGGTCATCCTCGAGACGGGCGTGAAGATAAGCATCGACACGGCGACACGGGGTGAGCTCATCATTGACGTGCCGGGCGAGCAAGCAGACCAAGTCGCCGATCTCTTCAGGACGAAAGGGATCGAAGTCCGGCGGTTGCTGAAACTGATCGCGTGGAATGATGAACAATGCGTTCACTGCGGTGCGTGTATCTCGGTCTGCCCCACCGAGGTCTTCGCGTTCGATCCGTCCTGGACGCTCATGCTGGATGAGGAGAAGTGCGTGCGCTGCGAGATGTGCGTAAAAGCATGTCCACGGAGGGCGCTGACCTGCGTGACGTGAGGTACGTAAGTAAGCGTTGAAATGAAGAAAGTAGGGATTGCCGATACGACCTTTGCGCGCTATGACCTGGCTGCGGCCGCGATCGCGGAGCTCCAGAAGCACGCATCGGTAAAGATCGAGCGGTACACCGTTCCGGGTATAAAGGATCTGCCGGTGGCTGCAAAGAAGCTGATCGAGGAGCGTGGCTGCGAGCTCGTTATGGCGCTCGGGATGCCGGGCCCGAAGGAGATTGACAAGCAGTGCGCGCACGAGGCCTCGACCGGGCTCATTAGCGCGCAGGTGCTCACCTCGACGCATATCATCGAGGTCTTCGTCTACATGGATGAGCTTGAGGATGAGAAGGCGCTGGCGTGGCTCGCGGACCGTCGTGCTCGCGAGCATGCCCAGAACGTGATCAAATTGCTCTTCAAGCCGCAGGAGCTGGAACGCGAAGCGGGTAAGGGCAAGCGTGAAGGTTTCGAGGATGCAGGCCCGTTACGGATGTGATCAGTATTATCAAACAAAACAACAATTAGTGTGGATAGAGGAAAGATGATTAAGAAGCTAAAAATAAAGAACTACAGGAGTTTGAAAGAAGTAGAACTCGAACTCGACAAATTCAATGTCCTAATCGGCCCGAACGCGAGCGGAAAGAGCAATTTGTTGGATTGTTTGGCGTTCGTTTCCGAACTTACCCTCGACAATGTTTACAGAGACTTAGACACTCGAGGAGGATACGAACGTGTAGTATTCGGTGGCAGAAAAGTAACTATTGAAATATCCCTTGAGTGCGTGCTGAAAAACAAAGCTTCCAAATTTTTCATTTCGATTTCTGAAAACGGCATAGTCAAGGAAGAGTTGTCCCTCGCAGGGGAAAAGATAATTGAGCGTCATCCAGGGAAAATGGCGAAAATGCTGGTGGCCGCCCCGTCTGGAACGGAATATGAAAAGAGGCAATTAGGTGGTTGGGATTCAGCAATTAAGGAATACCCAGAATTCCGAGACTATATTACCGCCTGGCGATCCTATAATTTTATGACCTCCGATATGAGGAGGAAGGATTCGGCGAAGAAGAATCTCGTTCTGGAAAAAACCGGTGGAAATTTAGCGCAAGTTCTGCTCTCGTTGCATAATGAGCGTCCCAAGACTTTTGATAAAATCGAAGAGATATTGAGGCAAGCGATCCCACAGATCGAAGAGCTTCTGACTCCGCTTACAGAAGGCGGCGAAACTTACATTGCAATCAGAGAAAAAGGCTTTGATTCGCCGTTTAATTACTTCCAGGTTTCAGATGGTACACTGAAGTTACTGGCGTATATCACCGCCATCGCATCTGAAGAGGCGCACGTAGTTTGCTTTGAAGAGCCGGAGAACTTCATTCATCCGCGACTGTTTGAGCTTTTAGTGGAGGTCTTGAAGGGATCGGATAAGCAGATTATCCTCTCCACGCATTCTCCGTATCTTGTTGATTTTGTCGAGCCTGAGGACGTAATAATCGTCGAGAAAAAAGACAACGCGACGGTCACAAGTAGAATAAAAGACGGAGATAAGCTGAGGGCACATTTAGCAGAGCTTGGGCTGGCACTCGGCGAATACTGGTATGGTGGGGGTCTTGGCGGCAATCTATGATCGGTGTGATAGTCGAAGGAGCATCTGATGAGAAGGTAATCCGTGAAATTGCTCATAAGCTGGGAGTGCCTGCAAAGATCAGGCGATCCCGGCGAGGTGCAACGATACAAAGTCCACGAAAGACCAAATCGTATGTGGAAGATCTGCTCGCTGATTGTGAAAAAGTAGTAATACTGAAGGATTCTCATTGCGCGGATCCTCACGAGAAGGAGCGTCATCTGCGGGAAAAATTGGACGCGCTGGGATTATCTGTTGAGGGGGATCTGCACATCTGTATGGTGGTTCATGCGATTGAATCATGGCTCCTCGCGGATGAAGTGGCAATTGGCGATTATCTCAACTCGGAAGTGCGGGAAATTTACAATCCGGAAAACGAATGCAAGCCCGAGGAGGTTCTGAATGAGCTTTTTAAGAGATCAGGGAGAGTATATCTAAAAGGTGGAGAAGCCCCGCGTCAAATAGCCCGACGACTCAGAGTCGAGAAGGTTATCATCAAATGTCCTTCCTTTAAAAGGTTCAAAGCATTTATAGGTTGAGCAGAGGAATGAGTAGATGATGGAAGAAAAAGAAGAAACAATAAAGTTAGGTTTCATCGTCTCGGAGTTTCACCGGGACATTACGTATCAGATGGAGATCCTGGGCCGTGAGCATGCTGCGTTCCTCGGTGCGATCGTCACGCGCACGTTATATACGCCCGGGACGTTTGACATGCCCCTGGCGGTGAAGAAACTGCTCATCGAGGGCGAAGTTGATGCGGTAGTGACGCTCGGCTGTATTATCGAGGGTGCAACAGAGCACGATCAGATGATCGGCGCGCAATTGACGCGGAAGGTTATGGACCTCTCGCTGGAGTACGATAAGCCCGTGACGCTGGGCGTTGCAGGCCCCGGGATGACGCGGTTAGAGGCACAGGAGCGCGTTGATTACGCAAAACGGGCGGTAGAGGCCGCGGTAAAGCTGGTGAAACGGCTTAAAGAGTGATCGTAACGCAGACCAGCAGCACCGCGAGACAGCCGAGCGCGAAGAGAAGCGAAACGCGTTTCACTATTCGTATCGCGCGCTCTATATCCTGCACGGTTGCAGCAGCAAAGCGCATGCCAACTGAATAATATCCTTCCTTCTTCAGGTATACCGGTACGGCAGCGCTCATTGCCGCTATGGTCAGGTGGACTCTTGCCCCGGGACTCACCTGCTGGGGCACATTCCGCTCGCCTGATCGTCCGAGCAGCGAAATCAAGCGTGCTGCTATTCGCTCTGGAAGATAATTCAGGAAATCGTCGGTTCTGGCAGCGAACCAGCCGAAGTGGCGGTATTCTTCTGTTCTGTAGCCGATAACAGCGTCCAGCGTGTTGAAGACGCGATAGATGACGGCACCGCAGAGCCCAAAGACCAGGTAATAGAAGAGCGGCGCGATAACACTGTCCGTGAGGTTCTCGGCCACCGATTCAATCGTTGCGGAATTGAGATGTGTCTCATCTAACTGCTCTACCGGTCTACTGGTGATCTTCCATACTGCCGCTCGTTTCGTCGCCAGATCCGGCGCGTTCATCACGCCACGGCCAAAACGCTCCAGACCGGTGATCGTGAAGGTCATTTTGAAGATGAGCGCGCCGAAAAGGATGTACAGGGCATCCCACGGGATGAGGAAGAGCATGAGACAGGGCACGACGAAGATCACGAGTATCAGCAGCGGATAAAGGATGCCAAGCAGCTTCTCTCTACGTACGTCGCCCCGTTTCAGCCGGCGATCAAGGACGCCTATCAGCCTGCTTATCCATACAATGGGGTAATACCGCTCGAGCTTCTCCGGAGGGTCGCCCACGCTCAGATCGATGAGGAGGGCTATGACGAGGATAAGAATATGGCTCAGGAAGATATTCATTGTTCGGGCTCTGGTGGATATCGCCTTTTCAGCCGTTGAAATACGTGCATGAGCTCCACTCGTCGCGCATCAATTTCCGCGACGTCCTCGATCCCACGTGCCGCAAAAGCGTCCAGAAGCGCCTGCGCTACGTCTGACCGATGGATCCAGAAACAGTGTGAGCAGCCCCAGACTCGACTACCGTCCGTCCGCTCCACCCATCTACCACCGACCTCTTCGTCTTCGCAGGGATAAAACGGGCAGAAGCACCAGGTGCAATCCTGCCCTTTGACGTGACAGGGATAATACTCGCACGATTCATTCGAACCGATCTGCCGCAGCTCGCGCACTATCTTCTTCAAATGCTCATACGCTAATGGATGCATCTTCGAGTGCTCCGTGTTCTCAGTTCAGTCGCCTATCGTCTGCTTATATCCAACGTGCCTGGTGATACTTATACGATCGCATTTCAGCAAACTCGTGCCTCAGTACAAACCGATCATACTCTTTCCGAACGTTCTGAAAGGTACTGTGTGAGCGGATAGGAGAACCCGCAGATCGCGCAATGGAGCTTACCACCGGGCAGTTCTGCCCTGCAGAGCGGGCAGCGCCGTTTACCGTGGCCCTGAGGGATCTCGCCCACCACCGCTCTGTAGATCTCATAGAAATAGAGCTGCTCCTTGTTCATGAACTCCATGCGGTATCTTTGCTTCTTCGCCGCGAATTCGGTGTCCGAAATGGTACTTCGAATAACCTCACGGAGTTCCACCGCGCCGGATCCAACTTCTATCGGATCTTTCGCGCGCCAGGCGAGTTCACCAAGTTCCGCCTCAAATGCTGTTCGTAAAAGCCATTTACCGTAACTGTTCTGGCTGCGCTCCCTCACGAGCACGGCGGGATCGAGTGATAGTGCGAACGCCATCAGTTGCTGGTTACGAAACGGTTGCTGTATCGCAATATCGAGTGATGCGCCCAGCGAGTTCGATGAGAAGCGCATTGTTTTCGCGATTCTGTTGATATATCTCCGCACAGCATCGGGTGAGAGCGCGTGCATATAAGAATAGCCGGCAAAGAGCTCGTCGGCCGCATCGCCGGTCATAACGCCGGTCATCCCCAGTTGTCGGGCTGCTTCTAACGCGGCATAGATGACGAGATCGTTGGGAAGCGCGGGATCGAACGTCCGTAACGTCTCGATCACCGTCGGCAGTTTCTCGAGAGCAGCCTCTACCGTTACATAAATCACGTGGTGCTCGGCGCAGAATTGCTGCGCGACCCGGTTGGCATATCGGAGGTCGGGTGCGTGCGTTCCCGCAAGTGCGACCGTAATGGCCGTCGTTCGTGTGCCATCCAAAGCGGAGACCGCGGCTAAGATGCTCGTATCCAACCCGCCGGAGAGCAGCAACGCTTCTGTATCGGTCTCTGCCACGGCAGCGCTCAAGAGTGATCGTAGCTGCATACGCGCCGTTTCCGCATCATGGTTACTTACCGACATCGTAAGGAACGTCGTTCACATAGATTTTCTGCCAGTTTAAAGTACAGGAACGGGCGATACTAAAAATAAGTAGCGGCCTGAAGCGAGATGAAAGAGTATTACCAGCTCAAAGAGACCTGCGTTTGGATTACCGCGGACGAGAAGCGGTACATAGAGCTGGCGAAAGCTGAGATACAGCGCCAGCGGCGAGAACTGGAACGCTTCGGGCGCTGGCACCCTTACTTCCTCGTGACACTCGAGCGGTATCAGCTCGAAGAAGTAGGTGGTGAGCGGGTGTGTGAACGTGAACATGAGACACCTGAGATCGTAAGAAGAATGATCGAATCCACGGAGCAGTTCAGCATCGGCCCGATGGCCGCTGTTGCAGGGACGCTGGCAGAACTCGCGGTGGAAGCGATGCGTGATGCAGGTGCGACCTATGCGATGGTGGATAACGGTGGAGATATAGCACTGCTCAGTGATCGCGAGGTGCTCGTGGGCATCTATGCGGGGGCGAGTCCATTCTCACATACGATTGCGCTGCGGCTCAAACCGTCGCCCGCGTTGCAGGCCGTGTGCACCTCATCGGGCACGGTCGGGCATTCGATCAGCTTCGGAATTGCCGATGCCGCTACGGTGGTTGGCACAAGCGCGTCGCTCGCCGATGCCGCTGCTACTGCGCTCGGTAACGCTGTTACGGATGCACAGGAGATCAAAGCGGCGTTTCGTGCCGTCAGCCACGTACCGGGTATTACCGGTGCACTGGTGATCCATAAGGATTTGCTGGCGATGTGGGGCAACCTGCCGGAGCTCGTCAAAACGGAATAAGTTATTACCAACGGGCTCAAAATTAATAGTAGAGCTACCGTAGAGGAGAGCCGAATAAAAATAGTGTATACTGAGCACCATGTCCTTTGCAGCTACCTGGGAACAGAGCGAATTGAAGCGCGTGGCTTCCACTGAAGGCGTCAGCATGGAGCAGTTGCAGCGATTGCTCGATGCCGGGCGCGTGGTCATCCCACGAAACGCGAAACGCGCAGCGGACAGCGAATTTATACTCACGGCGATCGGCGAACTGATGAGCACGAAGGTGAACGTGAATGTGGGCACGTCAAAGGATTACGTGAACTGTCCCGAAGAGGTGGAGAAAGCACTCGTTGCGGTGCGCTACGGCGCGGACACGATCATGGATCTCTCGACTGGTGGCGACCTGGACGAGGCGCGCAGATGTATTCTGAAGGAAGTTACCTTACCTGTCGGAACAGTGCCCATCTACCAGGCGGCGCTGGAACAGGTGGGAGAGCGGGCGGTTGTGGATATGAGCTCGGACGACCTGTTCAATGCGGTGAGGAAGCACGCGGAGGACCGTATCGATTTCGTGACGATCCATGCCGGTACAAATCTGGCGGCACTGGAACGTTTGCAGCGCAGCGATCGTATTCTGGACGTTGTGAGCCGCGGTGGCGCGTTCCTCGTTGCCTGGATGATGCATAACGAGCAGGAAAATCCGTTCTATGCGGAATACGACTACCTGCTTGAGCTCGCGAAGGACTACGAGTTGACACTCAGTTTGGGCGATGGCATGCGGCCGGGCTGCATCGCCGATGCCTCGGATCGCGCAAAGTTCATGGAGGCCATTACGCTCGGCGAGCTCGCGAAACGTGCCCGAGCGGCCGGCGTGCAGGCGCTCATTGAGGGGCCCGGACATGTCCCGCTGGACGAGATCGAAGCATCGGTGAAGGTGATCAAGCACGTGACCGATTTCGCACCGCTGTATCTTCTGGGGCCGCTCGTTACGGACATCGCACCGGGCTACGACCATCTCGTGAGTGCGATCGGTGGCGCGGTCGCGGGCATGTACGGCGCGGACTTTCTGTGCATGGTTTCGCCTTCAGAGCATCTCGCCCTGCCGTCAGTCAGTGACATTAAAGAGGGCACGATCGTGACGAAGATAGCTGCGCACGCCGCCGACCTGGTCAAAGCGGGCCAGCGCGAGCAGGCACGAGCAAAAGACGAGGAGATGGCGCATGCACGCAAGAATCTGGATTGGGACCGGCAGCTTGAGCTCGCGCTGTATCCCGAGGAAGCGCAGCGAATTCGGGAGGGCAGGCCATCTGAGAGTGACGCGTGCTCCATCTGTGGTGACCTGTGCGCGATCAAGCTGGTGCGGGAGTTTTTGAAGAAGTATGGGTAATTAGAGCGAGGTGCCCTGAAAAAACAGCGATCAGGAACGCGCTCGCTATCGTTGTTACTTGTATTCCACTTTGAGTATGGCTTCAAAGGGGATGAACCCGATCTGGCGCTTATACTTCTCCTTTCCCTCGTACAGATCCAGCTTCCGGTTCTTTGTATCCTCCACCACCATTGCTCTGATGCTCGTTCCATTCACCAGCTCAATTTCCGCTTCTATCGGGAGTGTCATCATATCCTCCGTCCGTGCTGTACGTCACGTACGGACATTGTGCTGAGCCGTTTAAATCTTCGATGCCCAGAGTGCGAAAAAACCCGAAGATGTTGCAGGGGTATGTCTCGAACACGCACGAAGCGGTTACTAACGGCTCACAGGCCCGAGATTTTCGCGTCCAGAAAGCTCATCGCTGCGTGCTCACGCGGCCCACCGCACTTCATGACCAGCTTCTTGCAGTGCTCTACCTGTTCTCGCATCTCCTCCCTTGTTCGCTCGTCTTCGGCACGATGAATTCGGGTAGCGATAATAGTAGCTTCAAGTACCGCGTTCCGCCCGCGATTTATCGCCGTTACCGCTTTTCGATTGATCTTTGCCCGCTCTGGCTGTAAGAGAAATCGGACGTACTCCGCACGCTCCTCTTTTGACGTTACAGAGAAGACAATCCACGCGTTTGCCCCTTTCAATACCGGCACAGCCTCAAAATCAGTGAAATACGTGGCCCGCAGATCCCCAAATGCTGCTGTTACGAAGACCATCACGTCGTCGGTCACATTTGCCGCCATTGTTCTGGTCTCCAGCATATTGGCAAACGTCTGTGAACCCCGGTAGAGCTTGACGGAATAGATCAGGTCACCTGCTTCGGTACGCTGGGTAATAAGCCCGATCGGTGCGGCATTCGGCGTGCCTGCGCCCGATGTCGTCGTAACGATCACTTCAGATATCCCCTCACCAATCCCCGCTGCTGCCAGATCTATCATCTGATAATCACTTAATATTCTATTCCTGATCTTGTACTGCGGTTTTCGTCCCAGTAATGCTTGACCTTCTCCATGTGCGTTACTATATCCGCCAGCTCCAGTATCCGCGCACCCGGCTCTCTACCGCTGAGTATAATATCAGTATGACCTCTCATCTTCAGTAACGCCACAACATCGTCTTCAGTTAACAGCCCGAATTTGACCGCGTACAAAATCTCGTCGAGAACTAGGAGGTCACTCTGTTGCTCCCTGAGCACATGTTGCGCGAGTTTTAGCCCTTCTTTAGCCTTCTGGAGATGCAGTTCTCGGGAGTGCTCGTCACCTAAAAAGACAGGCGCGCCACAGAGCGATATCTCGAGGTTATCAAGTTTTTTCAGAAACTGGTATTCCCCGGTAGTGCGCCGTCCTTTCATGAACTGCACTATGACGACCTTCTTGTTATGACCTAACGCCCTTATAGCATGACCGAGCGAGCTGGTGGTCTTTCCCTCGCCTTTCCCGTAATACACGATTATTTTGCCCTCACCGGTGCTCATCGTTCGTGTATACTTAAGGTCACGTATCGTTAAAGGCTCACGCAGAGCATGTTCGGTGTCAGGCGAGGATAACAACACGACGCACTGAACAAGCAGTAATGCCTCTTCACTGCTAGTGGTTACGCGTTCTACTACGGTCTGCTGAGGTGTTCAGAGTGCGGTCCTAAATCCCCTTTCCCGTGACCTCAAAAATGCCCAAAGCTGCTATCGCATTCCCTCTTCTGTCTTGAATCGGGACAACGACAACTGGCACATCGGCAGATTCATCCAGGAGAAGACGCGTGTTTACCCTGATTCGCTCTGCCACTGGCGCTACCGCCACTCATTTACTATCATCGCTAACGGCAAAGAGCGGCTCTACCTATTCTAACCAGCTTCTGTTAACGATTCTTCACAGTCACGTGCTTCTCAGGTTACTCTTCCATGCTAATTGCACCTTGCTCACAAACGTCCACGCACGTCTCACAATCGGTGCACTCCTCAGCATTCACAACTGCATGTTGTTCTCTTCCATGTGGTGCGGTGCTGGGGTCGTCCTCGACCAGACTTATGCACTCCACTGCACATTCCTCTACACACATGCTCGTTCCTTTCTCTTTCCGGCCTTTACAGCCGTCACACTTCTCCAAATCTACCACTGCGGGCATATTTTCGCATCACACTCCTTTATTTATTCTCCCATCTCCCTACATATAAAATTATCACCACCTTATGGGAAGAAAGGCGACGTAATTTCCGCGACAACCGTAATCAGCCGCCCCGCCTCTCCTCATCAGAGAGCCAGAATACCTTCTCACGGTAGGTTACCTTCTTTATCTTTCCGCTCTTCGCCAGCTGCAGTAAACTCTCCTGAACAGCTTCTTCCTCCACCTCGAGGTGCTGCAGCGTTTCTACGACCTGCTCCTCCCGCATGGGGTGCCGTCTGATGATGGCTAAAATAGCTTCCTCGGGGTTGCTGAATCCCGCAATGGAGAACTCACCCCGCTCCTCTGTCGTGATGTCCACCACGTTCAGATCGCTGAGGATCGCCTGTGCAAGAGCGATAGCTTCTTGATCTGGCGGAACGGCCCACGGCTCCGCTGGTGGTCGTATCGGGACAGTTATATAAAGCCGGTCGGGCTCTATCCGCTCAAGCTTGCTCTTCAGTGCTTGCAATTCCGCTTCCGAGTCATTGAGCCCGTTTACCAGCATGAGTTCTACCCAGAGCTGACCGGCATATGCTCGCATGAACTGTTCCATACCAGCAATCATCGCATCAAACGCAATCCCGCGATGTGGCCGGTTTATCTTCCTGAACGTTTCAGCAGTGCCCGCATCGAGTGAGGGCATGATCACATCGGCCTGTAAAAGCTCGTTCCTCACGTCCGCCTGATAGAGCAAAGAGCCGTTGGTATCAACGGCAACGGGTATGTCTGCCAGCTCTTTCGTCTTGCTGATGAGCCAGCCCAAACTTTTACATAACGTCGGTTCGCCTTCGCCGACAAAGGTCACAAAATCTATCTCTTGCCTGCTACGTGCTGGCTCCAGCACCGCTCTGATCTCGTTCAGGAGCTCTTCAGGTGGGAAGAAATCCTGACGCTCATTGGTCATGTGCGTCGTCCGGCCGAGCTGGCAATAGACGCAGGAGTAGTTACACGTCTTGAACGGGATGGGATTGACGCCGAGAGAGCGACCGAGCCGTCGTGATGGCACCGGTCCGTAAACCCGTCTCATTGCATACGCTCCCACATAGCCCGTATCGTCTTCGATACTACCCCGTCCGAGAACTCGACTACCGGCAGACCTGCGACCATAGCCGCGGTGACCACGGGATCATAGGGGATCTTGCCAACGAGCTCCACACCGCGCTGCTGGCAGAACGCAGTAATGCGATCGCTGTTCTTCTCACTGAGGTCGTATTTGTTGATGCAGACGACTGAAGTGATCCCAAAGTGTATGGCTACATCCAGGATTCGCTCGAGGTCGTGCAGCCCGGACATTGTGGGCTCGGTAACGATGAGTGCGAGATCCACGCCGCTCAAGGACGCTATTACCGGACAACCGATGCCGGGCGCACCGTCAATCAAGATGAGGTCACGACCTTCCTGCTCGGCGATCTCCCGTGCCAGCTCTCTCACGACCGTAACCAGTTTACCAGACGCTTCTTCTGCGATATTGAGCTGCGCATGCACCATCGGGCCGTACTTCGTGGTTGAGACGTAGGCGTAGCCGGAGACGCGTTCCTGCAGCGAGAGTGCCTCCTGCGGACAGGTGTAGACGCACGCACCGCAGCCCTCACAGCGTGCGGGATTTACCGCATAGTGTGAATCCTCGGCCGACACGATGGCGTTGAATCTGCAGGTCTCCGCGCACGTACCGCACTCAATGCAGAGCGACTTGTCCATGACGGCGACCTTTAAGCCTTTGAATTCCTCCTGCCGTTCGGGTTTAGGATGTAACAGCAGATGCAAATCAGGTGCGTCAACATCACAGTCGGCAATAACTTTGTTCTCCGCGAGGACCGCGAACGCGCCGACAAGCGTGGTCTTGCCCGTGCCGCCCTTGCCGCTAATCACCGTGAGTTGTTTCATTGCTCAAGCTCCTTCTTTCTGCTCCTCCACAACCCGCTCTATCAGCGCGGTAAATCGCTCCTGCCATTCAGGCAGCTGTTTTATAAAAGGCACACCCTCCGAATAGCACTCCGCAATTCGTTTATCATGCGGAATCTCAAGCAGGATCGGTAACCCTTCGCTCTCGCAATACGCATACACGCCCCGATCGCCGATCCCCGCTTTGTTGACCACCACACCACACGGGATCGCGAGCACCCGGAGCACAGCAACCGCAAGCTTCAAATCATAGAGCCCGAATGGTGTGGGCTCAGTCACGAGGATACAGTAATCACTGTCCTGTACCGCGGCAATCACCGGGCAAGCCGTCCCCGGCGGGACGTCAATAATCACGGTCTTTTCCGGATCGAGTTCCGCTTTTACCTGATCGATCAGCGGTGTCGCCATAATTTCACCGATATTGAGCAGCCCGTAGACCAGCTCTATGCTGTCATCGCCACTCCGCCCTTTCTTGATCACCCCGATCTCACGTGGCTGCTCAGTGATCGCATCCTGCGGACAAACCAGGGAGCACAAGCCACAGCCATGACAGAGTCCCGGGAAGACCATCACTTCCTTCTGCGGCACGACAACGAGCGCATTGTACTCACAGGCAGACGCGCATTTCCCGCAGAAATCACACCGCTCGTAATTGACCGCGGGCACCTGTGTATACGCTGGTTTTGTCTCCAGAATTACGGGGTCAAGGAAGAGGTGTGAATTCGGCTCCTCGACATCGCAATCGAGCACTTGCACCGGTTCATCTTTCAGCGACAGGGCGAGGTTAACGGCAACGGTGGTCTTACCCGTGCCGCCCTTGCCGCTCGCTACTGAGATAATCATCACGTGTTCACGTTCTCGCTACGTAACTGACGCTTTGGCGTTGGGAGAGCTTACTTTACGTTAATGCCGATGCTCTTTACACGCATTGCTCTCGCAGGCCTCGATAAGCGCGCCCGCCTGAAACGCTCTGATTGCCTCTTCTACCGTGCCGCGGGCGCCTACGTAGACCTCGATCCCGAACTGCTCAAAGGCTGCGATCGCACGCGGCCCCAAACCCGAGCAGAGCAGTACCGTCGCACCTCTTGCGGCGACGAGTTCCGGAGTGCTCCCGGCGCCGCCGAAATGCTCGCCGGTATTCTGCAGAACCGTCACCTCGTTATTCGCCATGTCCACGACCGTGAATGTCGGTGCGCGTCCGAAATGCTCGCTTACTATAGCATTCAATCCACCAGATCCCAACGTGGGAATACAGAGTTTCATATTACGTTTATCTCCTATCTCATACCTCGCTTCTCAATCCTGTAACCGTCTAGAGTCGCATAAACGTATGTGCGGCACTCTACCTTTTGTCGGACTTGTTTGTATCATGTCAACACTCACTCAACTTTATCTATTAACAAGTAACGCCGTCCTCGTTCTAGTAGTTCTGAATGTAAAAGGAAAAAAGAATGAATAGGGAAGAGCTGATGTATGTTACTTCTTCAGCTCTTCCAGGCGCTTCTTTATCTGCGCTAACTGGTCGCCAAGCATCTGCGCCTGCGATTCAAGCAACTCGATCTCCTGCTCCTTCGATAGTGCAGGCATGCCTGCCTGTGCCGGTGTCGGCCCAAACGGCACGCCTACCCGAGCAGCTGCTGCTGGCGCTTGCTGCTGCAGCCACGACGCAAACTGGGGCATCTGCCCAATCTGCGTGAGATACTGTGCGCCAGGCGGCATTCCGGTTGGACTCCGATCAACCCAGCCGGGCGAGTAACCAAACCGCATCCAGCCTGGCAAGCCAGTCAGGTTATACATATTTCTACGTCTATAGCCACCCATTTCTTTCTGCTTCGCCTCCTAAACCTGTTTTACAACCTTTACAAAACAGTCTCGCTTCCTGCTCATCAGTTAGTCATGGCCTCGCCATTTTGGATCCGCATTTGGGGCAGGTTTGCTCGTAGCAGGGTACCCCAACCTGGTGTGGCATGGTATAGCCACACTGCGGGCATCGGCATTCCCCGCCGGGGCCCAAACCACTGCCACCCATGCGGCCTCGACCTTGACCACTCCGTCCTATACCCTGGCCTCGTCCGCCACCACGGCCCATGCCACTCATCTTACCAGAGCCCCCTCCCGTAGGGCGCGCAGTAATATGGCGCAGGGTATGCGGCAGGCGTTATCGGGCCGCACATGCCGGTCCACCACCCACGGGGAAGCCAGGGGTAGTTCCGGCAGACAGGATAGGGATTGCCCATGCCCCTTCCGGGTCCGAGCCCTGGCCAAAAACCTCTTGCACGTCCCATTCCTCTTCCTCGCGGCATATTCATTCCTCCTTCTTCAATTCCGCTATCCGCTTCTTCACTTCTTCCAGATTCTTCTCCAGCGACTCCACGATCGTTGAGAGCTGCTCGAGATCCTCTTCTTTTGCCTTCGGCTCGGCGGGCGTCTGCTGCGGCTGCTCTGGCGCTGGTTGCTGCATGCCGAGCCCCATACCGCGGCCCATACCCCTGCCGCCGCCGCGACCCATACCGAGTCCACCGGTGGCTCCGCCGACAGCGCCCATACCAGCATGGGCATCTACGGTTGCCGTGCCTGCTTCGGTGAGTTTACCCGCCTGGTATAGCTCAATCGCGTCCTTCACCGTGCCATACGCGCCCGTTGCGATCTTCACGCCGGCCGTTGAGAGCACCTGAAATGCGTTGGGCCCCATGTTGCCGGAGATCACCACGTCAACGCCTTCGTTCACCATTGCTTGAGCCGCCTGGATGCCCGCACCTCCCGGTGCGTTCAGAGCGGCATTCGGCATTGCCTCGAACTCCATCGTCGCGGGATCAACGATCACGAAATACTGACTGCGCCCAAAGCGCGGGTCTACCTGCGCATCCAATCGATCCGCAACTGCGGTTACACAGATCTTCATCTTCTTCACGTGCTCCATATGAATATATATTCAATTACCTCTATAAAGTTACGCCTGTTCCGTACCTGCTCCACCTTCAACGAACGTGCGGATGTTCTGCACGATCTGCTCAAACGCCTCGCTCACCTTCGAGTCCGTATGTATGACGAACGGTTCACCTCGGTCCGCGGCCTCGACCATATTCGGGTCCAGCGGGACTCGCCCGAGGAACGGAACGCCCAGTTCCTGAGCCGCTCGCTCACCGCCGCCGTACTTGAAGATGTTAATTTCCGTGCCGCAGTGCGGGCAGACAAACCCGCTCATGTTCTCCACGATCCCGATGACCGGCACGTGTAGTACGCCAGAGAAATTAACTGCCTTGCGAGAATCCAGAAGCGCGAGATCCTGCGGCGTGGTCACAATGATCGATCCATCTACCTTCTTGAGCAACTGCGCGACGCTGAGCGGCTCATCACCAGTACCCGGTGGAAGATCAATGACCAGGTAATCCATATTCCCCCAATCGACCTCCGAGAGGAACTGACGTATCGCATTCATCTTCATCGGCCCGCGCCAGATGACCGGTGAATCACGATCGGGCAACAGGAATCCGATCGACATGGCTCGCAAACGTGGTGTCACCGTAATCGGCTTGATCATAGTCCCCGAGATCTCCGGTCGTTGGTCCTCGATCCCCAGGATCTTTGGAATGTCCGGCCCGTGGATGTCGGCATCCATGAGCCCTACATCCAGGCCCTGCATACCGAGTGCGAACGCGAGATTCGCCGCCACTGTCGTTTTGCCCACACCGCCTTTGCCGCTCATCACCATGATCTTATATTTGACCTTCGCCATGCTCGCGGCAACGGCATCTTCTTGCTGTTGCTTCTTTTCCACTTTTTTCTCTTCATGCATCTTTATGGTATCACTCCTAACCAGACCTTATCCGTACCTTAAAGTAATCCTTTTCGCCCGTACCGACCCGCACGCCAGCCCGGGGGCAGCGCGGGAGCAGGTACGTGAACCTCCTCCGTCGTGAGCACGTAATAACCACCCGCGATTCGAATAGCTTTCCCCTCAATGAGCGCATCCGCGATCTTCCGATGCGCTTCACTCACTATCCGATGGAAAGTAGGCTGTGAGATGCCCATGCGCTTCGCGGCTTCTTCTTGGCTCAGTCCGATCTGGTCTTTCAAGCGAATACTCTCCAGTTCCTCGAGCTTCAGGACGATCTCCTCGAAGGTCTCCCGGGCGCTGAGATCTCCGCCGCGCGGTCCGAACCGGGGTGCGAAGTAGCGATAGGGTGGTTGAAAGCCGACACATCGGCATCGTCTTCGGCCTGGCATTTTTGATAGAGTATAATACGTATAAGCGCTATTTGAATATATATTCGTAGAGCGTACCGGGTTGGGGGAGGGGGCGCCTTTGTTTGCTACTGCGCGTGCGTGTAGGCAGGCACGCATGTACGCCACACGGCTTCACCGTAAAAGCTTCTTATGGACGCGAGCCTGGTATACAAACAGAGCAGAGAGCAGAACAGTATGTCTCAAAGCAGAAAATCGAAGCGCAGGGAGCTTGAATGTCCGCGGTGCTGGGTTGCATTGCAGCAGGAAGCAGTGGAAGTTCGGGGTCCAGACGTTGTCATTGATGTGTGCCCCACCTGTGGCGGGATCTGGCTGGACTCGGGCGAATTGAACAGGCTCCTGGGGGACAGAAAGCTTTCACAGTATCTCTCCAAGCACATCGGGACCCAGAGCAAGAGCCAACTAGTTTGCCCCGCTTGTGGCTGGTTGATGGATATCGAGACCGCAGAGGATGTGGACGTGGATGTCTGCCTGAACTGTGGCGGCGTCTGGCTCGATTCGGATGAACTGGAGAAGCTGAGGGCGATCTCGAAGGAGGGCTTTGAGGGTGACGAGCGCGTGAAAGAGCAAGAGCGGTGGGAAGAGTTAATGCAGCGGGGGCAAGAATCAGCACTCACCGGGCTCTTGAGATGGTTAGCGCGCCGGTAACCGCGAGGGAGCGCAGAGCCTCACCATCCTCCTGACTCCTCGACTCGTAATCGCTCGATGATCTCATCAATAACCGCTTTCAAATTCCGCTGATTATTAAAGTCCGACATGGTTACGGGACTCAGCTTCGCCGCGTGGATCAGTGCAATGAGATTGTCAAGCGCGCGGTCCACATCGTCAACGATACTCACGGTCGCGTACCGGGACGTGCGTGAGAACGGGTTCAGATCAACTGAGATCACGCGCTTGCCCATCGTGATGAGCGCTTCACAGCGATCGCCGTCCTCCAGTGGCGTGAACACGACATCCGCGGCATAGATGCCAGCTGTATCAGCACGTGCACGTGCGTGCGCGATACCTGGAATACAGGCCTCCGCCTCGCGACCCAGAACATTATTGGCGCCCAGCCGCTCCAGATGCTCTGCTATCCGTCGCACGCGTGCTTCAGTCCAGTAAAAGATATTGACCTCCAGTGGTGCGGGTATGAGCGCGCTCAAGGCAATGAGCTTCTCGGGCACCAGCGCGGCGACATTGCCGTTTACTGAGATCACCGGCTTCTTTGCTATCAGCAACAGCGCCGCGGCAGCCTCTGTCGCGCGCATCGCTGCCGGTAACGTCCGCTCCCCGATCAGGTAGTCGAACGCCTCGCCGCGACCGTGCGCAATCAGACCCTGCTTGCTCGTTATGCCCGCTTCGATGCCCGCAACGATCTTCTCGCGTTTTTGCAGCGATTTATAACGCGGGTGCGATTCAGGAATGGTAACCATTGGACTTTCCTTTTCACTTTGCTCGTTAAAAAGGGGGTACTCACCCGGGATCAGTGGATTGAAAGCTCTCCCGGGAATGTGTGGTATGGATTTCAGCCGCCCACAACGCTTCAAATACCGAATGGATGAGGAAAGTTGTTGCGTGAATTCGGGTATTATGGAACTCTAATGCTCGCTATATTCTGCGAATAGAAATTTCGCGCTTCTTCGGCATGATCTGTCGTAGAATCGCCTTGAATTGCGCGTCGTCGATCTTGCTCTTGATTCTACCTGACTGCGCGAGTGCGATGAGCTGCGCCTCCAGCTGCTCAGCCATCTCCGGCTTGGCCATCCGGATGGTATTCAACCGTTCTCGTGCTTCTGCCGTGAGTATCTGCCGCAGAATATTCTTTTTGAGCTCCTCAAGCTCCTGCCGTCGCTGCTCCTCTGAGACTGCTGCTTCCTGCTGCTGCTGCATCTGCGCCATCTTCTGGCTTCGGATCGCAGCCAGCTCATCCTCGTCTGCCATTTTACTTTTTTTCCCACTCACTCTTTCTTCGGCGTCTCGGTTCCTGTCTGCAGCAGCTTCAGCTCATGAGCCGTGTTATCCAGGAAGCTCATACCTTCAGCCGAGATCTTCCGACCGCGCTTGGTCTTCGTGACGTACCCTGCACGCTCTAACTGCATGAGCACCTCGCGAATGATCTTCCCGGAAGCCTCCCGGAACCGCTCTTTCTTCGTGCCCCGGTTCACTCTGCTACCGTAATAGGTACGAAGTCGTGCGACGCCGACCGGGCCATGGAGATAAATCTGTCTGAGCACTGAGGCACAGCGTACCCACCACCAGTCTGGATTGTCGGGTGGGAGCTCCTTGTTCGCACCCCGTTTCACATTCACACTCCATTTCGGGGGCATAATAGCCTTGTTCTTTTTCAGCTTCTCGCCCACCAGCTTCACCAGCTTGTCCGGCGACACGTCGTATACCGTCGTCATCTTCGTCTACCCATTTATATGCCACCATCACATAAAAGTTTCTGTGATATAAGGGTTCGTGAGCTCGAGGACGGAGAGCGGGTAAATGGAGGTCAAGATCGGTCTGGAATGCCATGCACAACTGCTTACGAAGTCTAAATTATTCTGCTCCTGCTCCACCGATTATCAGGGCGCCGAGCCGAATACGCACGTCTGCGCGACCTGTCTGGGCCTCCCGGGCGCTTTGCCCGTGGTGAATCGGCGTGCGGTACGTTATGGGATCAAAATTGCGCTCGCGCTGGGCTGCCGCGTGCAGCCAGAGATCATCTTCTACCGCAAGAATTATTATTACCCTGATCTCCCGCGTGGGTTCCAGATTACGCAGTATGACTTTCCCATCGCCTTCGATGGCCTGGTACGAATAGCGACCGGTGCGGGTGATGGCGGCAAGGAGCGGGAGATTCGGATCAGGCGGGTGCATATGGAGGAGGATCCCGGGCGGCTGGTCTACCGAGGCACGATCGATACTGCCACCTACGCGCTGGTCGATTATAACCGGTCGGGCATACCGCTCGTCGAGATCGTTACGGAGCCGGACTTGAAGTCGCCGAAAGAGGCACGCGCGTATCTGAACAAGCTCCGGAGCATTTTGGAGTATCTGGACGTCTTTGACGGCGATCTGGAAGGCTCGATGCGTGTCGATGCGAACATCTCGATCGAAGGCGGCGAACGTGCGGAGGTAAAAAATATCTCCTCGTTTAAGGGCGTGGAGCGCGCGCTGCTCTTTGAGATCACGCGGCAGAAGAATATGCTGCGCCGCGGGCTCACCGTGCAGCAGGAGACGCGGCACTATGATGAGGTACGCGGCATCACGCTCTCCATGCGGACAAAGGAGTTCGAGCACGATTATCGCTATTTCCCTGAGCCTGACCTCGTTCCGATTAGTATAGCGCCTTATATTGATGATGTCCGAAAGGAGATCCCGGAATTACCGGATGAGAAGAAGCAGCGGTTTATGACACAGTACAAGATAACAAGGGAGCATGCCAATGCGCTCACCTATGACCTCCATATTGCGGACTATTTTGAAGCGGTCGCAGCCGCGGTCGAGCCGAGATTGAGTGCGACCTGGATCGCGGACGTCCTGAAAGGTGAGTTGAATTACCGGTCTCTCGCTATGCGGGAGGCCGTGACCAGAATCACACCCGAGCAATTCGTGGTTATCTTGACGGAGTTGCAGAAGGGCGTGATCACTGAACGTGGCGCGACGGAGATCATCCGTGAGATGCTTGACCACGGGGGCTCGCCGCGCGAGATAATCGAGCAGAAAGGCCTGGGTAGCGTCGGCGGCGACGAGATTGACACCGCGATCGAAGCGGTGCTCAAAGAGAATGAAGCAGCCGTGCAGGATTACCGTGCGGGCAAGCAAGCTGCCTTGAACTTCCTTGTCGGGCAGGTGATGAAGCAGACCCGCGGGCGGTCAGAGCCGAAAGAAGTGCGCACACGGCTCGAAGCGCGCTTGCGTGCTTAAGCTAACATAAAGAGAAGGAAGAGATTTCGCGTGATTACCTCCTCCGCTTTAATTACTTCTGCCGTCTTCGATTCCGCGATCCCTTCTTCAGGATGCCGACTCAGGGTTAAGGCGGCGAAGCTACCAGTCATAATGGTTCGCTTTCTGAAGAACGTATCGTATAGCTCCCCGCAACTCCTTATTTCTTGGCAGCAGCAACCTG
>JBNGDK010000030.1:4861-23292 GCA_049975405.1 Candidatus Methanospirareceae archaeon | reverse complement strand
GCAGTTACCGCCAAAAGAAACTGATAGCAAACATGAGGGAACGAGCTTATACGAAATCCTAAAAGAGTGGCGTAGAGAAGTAGCTTTACAGCGAAATATTCCTCTCTATTGTGTCCTTCATAATAGCACCTTAATGAGTATAGCTAATCAATTACCTGCGACAAAAGAAGAGCTGAAGAGAATTAAAGGCATGGGCAGTAGGAAAATAGAGTCTTACGGGGATGATCTGCTCAAAATTATTGCAATCTATCCACATTTTCCTGATACTATTCTACAACTAGCGAAGAAGGGGTATAACTGACCTCCAGAACCATGAAAAATAGGGGAGAATCGAAAGACTCACGCGCACTACCGAAGCTGATCGAACTCACCAGGAGCCGGAGGGTAAACACCAGAAGATTAGCAGCTTCCGCGCGCCCTGGAGTTTGAACCATGGCTCATGTACTGTGGGTGGAGACACGCTGAAGCAAACCTTTATCCATGCTCAGACTCTTAACCCTAAGTTAGTCCTCCTGTACCTGAGCGGCGTGGACAGAAAGAAGATCGTGATCCAGGATGAACCTCATAGATGCGTTCGTAGCACTTTTCTCCAATACGTATGTCCGGGTACTCGTGGTCTCGCTCGCTGCGTTTCTTGTCATTATCGTGCTTAATACGTATCTACGAAAAGGCCTCACCACCACGAAGCTTCCGGCAGACGCGCAGGTATTTGTACGGAAAACGCTGGTATATCTCCTCGTTTTTGGCGTTTTGATGTACCTCATCCAGGCGCTGGATCTGGGCGCCATCTTCTATCCCGTGATGGGCGCTTCTGTTCTGGTTGGTGCTGCGCTCGCCTTGGCCGTGAAGGATATTCTGGCCGATGCGGTAGCTGGATTCTTTCTCCTTACTGACAAACATTTCAATATCGGTGACGAGATCACCACCCAGGGTCATCGCGGTGAGATCACTGATATCACGCTGCGAAAGACTCGATTGAAAACTACCGAAGGCACGATCATTGTGCTGGCGAACGGTAAAATTGACTCTTCCGGGTGGATCTTACATAACCCACAAGCGGAGACGGGCTGAACAGCAGACGGTACGGTCTGCAAGCGCACACGCGCATCGGACACGCCACTCCCCGGTCGAAAAAACGGCAGCGGAATGATTAATTCTATGGTCTTTAAGTCACCCCCCGCAAGACACTATCACTGATACCCGCTTCTAGGTATCGGTATTTGCTGACGCGTATCAGTGATACCTTTATATAGGTATCTCTATAAACTGATAATTGCCATGGCCAAAAAAAACGATGACGCACGCGAAGAGGAGATAATTGAGCTACTGCGAGTAAAATTGAATTTGAGCAGTGATGCTGATGTTATAAGTGAGGAACGGCAGCTCTTGGATGCATATCATTTACCGTTCATGACGGACCTGCTCATTGAGGACAGGGATAAAATATACCTTGTCGAAATCTGTGCTCGGGCTACCCGTGACACTATCGCTCGGTTAAATCTATTACGAGATATTTTGAATACACAGACAGGCAAAAAATATTGTCCCGTCATTGCCAGTAAGGTGCTAACTTCCCGTGAAGAAAAGCTTGCCCAAGAAGTAAATATAATGTTAATTCAAATACCTCGAACAATTACAGTTCCAGAACATGCTGCTACATTGAAGAAAATAAAGATAACATCGGAAAAATCATGGAGAGTTATAAGCAGGCTTCTGAAAGAAAAGGCGACATCTATACGACAGTTAGCACTTAAAGAAAATGTTTCTTATGGTTGGGCTCATGAAACTATTCAGAGTTTGATTCGACAAGGAATAGTGACGAAAAAAGATAATTATGTGCGCATATCTGACGTAAACAAATTGTTGAACGGCGTTGCTTGGGAAAGACCGTTCGAAAATTTGCGTATCGCTGAGGTGACTATTGAGTATGACAATGCGTTTCCAGCCGCTCAGGATATCTCGTATAGTTTAAGAAATCAGAATATAAAGGTTGCCTTTACGAGCTACACTGCAGGCGGCCTTTACACCGGCTATGCGGTCAGACATGACACAATCTACTGTTATCTCGAGAAAAACGATAGCAGCCTCTTCAAAGAACTGTTTAGTTCCGAAAAAACCGGCATTAAGGTTCTTCTGTACGAACCGGACCGGGATGTGTTTAGCACTGTGCGTGAAGTCGAATCAGTTGTTGTAACCTCGCCTGCACAGACCTTGCTGGACCTAGCAGGGTTGGGATATAGCGGAATGGACATTGCGAAGGTGATGGTGGATAACTATGCCAGAATATAGTCCCACTCAACAGATCATTGAATTATCTCTTGCAGAATTGAAAAATATTATGCACTGGGTGAATAAACGAGAAAAAGTTGATGAAAAACCAATAGCCGTCTTAATAGGTGGTTGGGCTGTGGATGCATACAATCCTTGGTACGGCTCTATAGACATAGATCTGGTAACAAATCAAACAACTAGAGAGCACTTGAAGTGGTACTTACGAAATCAGTGCGGGTTTGAACATCTTCGTGAACCTGGACTACATAGTGTAACCAAAAATACCCCGGCTGGTAAAATAAAGATCGATTTTCTATCAAGAGAAACGGCAGATCCGTTTGAAGGGAGACCGGAAACGCTAGATTTCCATATTCTTGATGGTAACACAGAAATTAAAACGGTCCGGGAAGAAATTCATGCTGTTGTTCCTAAACGATCTCTTCTCTTGTTATTCAAACTAAAAGCCGTTTGGGATAGGACATATAGAATACAGCACAATACATCTGAAGACGCAGCATGGGATCAAGGGAAATGCATAAAAGATTGCGCTGATATTTTTGCACTCGTCGATCCAAATTTTGGCGGTAATGATCTTAATATAGGATTTCTTGGTGAACAATTTGCCCGTTTTTCTTTCCTTAAAAATTGCTTGAGAATTCTCCCAGAGAATAACGATGCACTAGCAAAATACGGAAATATTGATCAAGAAACCGCCAGGGAACGCTTGACCACGTTGCTTACCTTAATCTAGACATACAACTGTGCACCCAACGTCAAAAAAGAGATTGGGTTTGACCAGTCGCGATTTTATCGATAAAGTTGGCGGAAGTTAATACAGAGTAGGAAAATAGAGGAGAATAGCGAGCACGCTTCTCATAGCTAAAACGTCTTACGCATCCTCCTTGTAAATCGGCTTCTCCGGCACCAGATAGATCGTCCAGAAGACCAGCAGCGTTATGATCGCTTTGACCACGATATTGGTATAGAACATCTCTGTCATGGCCGTCGCGCTGATAATACCGGAGAAGGCGATGAGCGGGAAGAGCACGCTATCAACAGGGATGGAGATGGAGTTGGAGACGAAGACCCTGCTCCACTGCGGCCGATTCCGGCCGATGCCCGTCGTCCAGAGATGATAGACCTGGGTGTCCACGAGCTCAGCAATGAGCGCGGTGATGATAGAGCCGAGCACGATCCTGAGCTGTAGAGAGAATATCGTCTGCCACCACGCGCCGCCTTCCGCGGGGCTGATGATGCCGAAGAGGAACTGCCAGGCCGCTTGACCGCCAGACTCGGCCCAGCTGGGCTCTGCAGGCAGAACGACCACGAGCTGGAAATAGAGCGCGGCACAGAGATTGATCGCTGCAGCCAGCCAGATAGTGGTGATAGCTGCCTTCTTGCCCAGCTGCTTGTGGATCAGGTCACGCCAGGTGAACGTGAGTGAATAGACGAACCCCGCGTCCATCACGAGCTTGCCAAAGAAGGTAACCTTGGTGGCCGCGACGTTGCCGGCAAAGGAGAAGAACAGGTAGAATCCGCAGAGTATGATGGTGGCCTGGGTCTTATCTAGGGTGAATAACGGCTCCCGGGCGCGAATTTTACGGGGTACCGCTCGCCACTCTATCGCAGCCATTTCCGTTTCAGTTCTCCCAGCGTGCCGTCACGAATGGACGCCCGTATCAGCTCCATGAGCCGGAACATGAAATGCAGATTATGGATCGAGGCCAGCCGGAAATACGCCAGCTCGTTGACCGTGTACAGGTGCCGCAGATAGGCGCGCGAGTACCGCTCACAGGTAGGGCAGGTGCAGCAGTGCTCGATGGGCATCGGGTCCGCCTTGTACTTACCGGATTTGATGCTTATCCTGAACTTGTTCTCCCGTGTGCCGCCCGAATCGGGCGATATGAGCAGGTTACCCCGCCGTGCGAGTCGCGTCGGTGCGACGCAATCGAAGGTATCAATCCCGCGCTCCACACACGCGAAGATGTCTTCGATCTCACCGATACCCAGGAGGTGTCGGGGTCGCTCGTCCAACCGGGGCACGACCCAGTCCAAAACCTGATGCATGTCGCTCTTGGAGTTGCCGAGCGAGCCACCGATAGCGATGCCGTCGAAGGGCAGGGCAGTGATGAACGCTGTACTCTCGTGTCGTAGATCCTCGAACCAGCCGCCCTGAATGATGCCGTAGATTGCCTGGCTACGGTCATGATACTGCAGCGAGTGCCCGGCCCACTCGTGCGTGCGCTCCATCGCCTGCCGGGTGTACTGGTAATCGGAGAGGGGCGAGGTGCACTCGTCGAACGCCATGATGATGTCCGAGCCGAGATTGGCCTGGATCTCCATTGAGGTTCGGGCGTCCAGGAAGTGCCACGCGCCGTCGTGAGCGGACTTGAAATGTATTCCTTCGTCCGTAATCCTAGTAAGGTTCTCCCGCTTCTCTCCGGTCGCTCTGCCGTCAGGGAAGATGCTGCCGATCTTAGAGATATTGTGCTCACGGCCGAATCCCAGCGAGAACGCCTGGAAACCGGCGGAATCAGTGATGATAGGTCGGTTAAAGCTCATGAACCGGTGCAGACCGCCCAGGCCTTTGATGAGCTCGTCTCCCGGTTTGATATGGAGGTAATACGCGTTGGCCAGAACGCACTGCGCGCCCAGGGCAGCTAGATCGTCAGAACCCAGTGCGCGCACCGAGGCCAGCGTAGCTACAGGCACGAAGTATGGTGTCTCGATGCAGCCACGCCGGGTTTTTAGCTCGCCCAGCCGTGCTCTGCTCGTTGCAGCCTCGTGTAATACGGTGAACTCAAACGCGGCCATCGCTCGCTCTCACTCGCCAGTGTGTCATTTCGGCTTTTTACTCACCGTTCGCTCGTGAGGTCTCCATGCTATATATCTAGGGCTTGAAAGTATAGAATCGTTAGAATGACACCGGTGACGTTTGTACACCAGCTACTTACAACGATCGATGACCTTGTCTGGGGTCCGGTTATGATGGCCTTACTCATCGGGACCGGGCTGTTTCTTACGATCAAGTTACGGGGAATACAGGCGCGTAAATTGCCATACGCGCTCCGGCTCATACTCCAGCCGGGAGTAGGGGGCGCAGGTGACATCTCGCCCTTTCGTGCATTCATGACTTCACTCTCGGGTGCCATCGGCACGGGCAATATCGCCGGCGTGGCCACGGCAATCTCGCTGGGCGGGCCTGGCGCGCTTTTCTGGATGTGGCTGACGGCACTCGTGGGCATGGCGACCATGTTCGTCGAAGCTACCCTCGCCCTCCATTTCCGTAAAGAACTGCCCGACGGTACGATGATCGGCGGGCCGTTCTATTATCTCGAGCGGGGCTTGAGCTATCCGCGCGCTGGTCAGGCGCTGGGTATGGCATTTGCCATCTGCTGCGTCTTCTCCTCCTTCGGGATCGGCAATATGGCTCAGGCTAACTCGTTATCGCTTGCCGTAAAGGACACATTCAACATCCCCGGGATTGTCACGGGCTTCCTTCTGGCATTACTGGTGGGCCTCGTGGTCATTGGCGGCATAAAGCGGCTGGGTTACGTGGCCGGGAATCTGGTGCCGTTTATGGCTGCTCTTTATGTCTCTGCGGCCATGCTCGTTTTGATACTGAACTTCGAGAATGTACCAGCGGCTTTCCTGCTCATACTGGAGAGCGCGGTATCCGGCCAGGCAGCGGTTGGTGGATTCGCCGGGGCCACGGTGGCCCAAGCCATTCGGTTCGGCATCGCCCGGGGGGTCTTCTCCAATGAGGCTGGTATGGGCAGCACACCCATGGCGCATGCCACGGCAAGGACACCAAGCAGCGTTCAGCAGGGGTTGATTGCCCTGTTGGGGCCGTTTGTGGACACTATCGTGATCTGTTCGATGACCGGGCTGGCCATCGTCTCCTCCGGCGCATGGGAGACCGGCAAGACCAGTACCTCGCTGAGCATCCATGCCTTCCACTCACAGATCGGCTATGCCGGCGATTTGGTGATAACACTCGGCATGGTGCTGTTCGCCTTTACCACCATACTGACCTGGTCTTTCTATGGTAAGCAGTGCCTCGCATATTTCGTGAAGAAAATCTCAGAAGATCCCCGGTTCTACCAGTCCTTCATCCAGGTATACTATGCGGTGTTCCTCGTGGGTATTGTCATCGGTGCCAGTGTGGTGGACCTTTCAGGGGCAACTACCTATCTCGAGAATATCTGGCTCTTCTCTGATATTACCAATGCGCTCATGGCAATTCCCAACTTGATCGGACTACTCCTGCTGAGCAAAATCGTGATAAAGCTGTTCACGGATTATTTTAAGGCCTGATTCTTGACGTGCAGAGAAAACCAGCGCGGGGTCGAGAACTATTCTAAAACCGCCAGACCGATCCTGAGAGCACGAGAAAGAAACACCGGACAGGCCGCGGCGTGCTCTCCCAGCTCGCACAGAAGATGGCGTACTGGACGGTGAAATTCGGGCGGCTACCGCAACCCCCAACAAATTGACAGCCCCGGGGAAGCGCAAAGCTTAAATAGTGCTAGCACCAATAATTATCTGGAGGAGCGCATTCGATCAAAAGAAGAAGCGATTCCCCAAGTCAGAACGATCCTGTGAATGCCGACAACGGCAGTGAGTTATTCACAAGTCGTTCAGTTCCGCTCCTCCTCCGGGCTTTTGTACTGTTTTCAACGCCCCACGTCAGTTCCTGCTGGTATGCCGAGAATCACAATATTTCGCCTGGTATTCGTTCATCGTTCTCACAGCGTGCCCTCGCGTGACGCGCGGGCATGGGAATCGAGAGACCCGCTCAAGCACGTCTCACCGCACTCAATCGTATCGCTGTCACCACGCCGCGTCACCTCATTCGAGCGCGGCCCTTCGCATAGCTATCACCTCGAAGGGAACGCAGGGAATGAGTTTAAGGGACATCACATCAGCCCAATAGCGTGCGAATGTGGCTAGTGGCAGTTCATCAGCTTCGCAAACCATCACCACACAATTTTGACCGAAAGCGCTCGGGAATTCAAAGGCATAGAATTTGATCTTTTTATATGCACTGAGGACTTCATCTGGTGCATCATTCTCGAGCAAGCCAAAAAATCGGATACTCACTTCTTTGAATTTTGCTGGTTCCCATCTACCAATGACGACCGCTCTCATAGCTCTTACCTCCCACCTAAGCCTTTGTGGTTCTCGGTAAATAAACATACGCGATAGATTGTGGCTACGAAGCGTATACCGCGGAAGATGCGATTCGTTTGTGAAGATCAGTGGGCAAGCGTGCAGAAGGGCTGGCATACCGGCATACCGCTCAACTGAGCAGAGCAGAGCAGAGAAGAAAAAAACAGAAATCGGACCGTTTAAAACTGCTTTACGTCTTTACTTCCGCAGGGTACTGTCGCGATGGTATTCAATAGGTACTTATCAACAGTATCATAGACTGACAATATTTCTTTTCGCTACCAATAAATAACCCATTCACACGTACGTGTTAAGCGGTAACGGTGAAATGTGGAGTAACACGAAATGAAATTGAGATTTTATTCTGAATTGTTGGGCGGGGGCTTCTCTCCCGTAAACAAAAATAGATAAGGTAATTTAGAGATGAAAAACGGTAAAATGAAGCGTGAAATTCTTGGGATTGCGCTTGTATGTTTAATGCTTGGGTCTTTGTTTGGAGGTTGCCAGGGGCTGCTTAGTGCGCAGGATGACCCTATTAGTGGTTATTATAACTGTTCTCCTGGCTGGTCTGGGACCGTTATCATTGATTCTGAAGACCTGGACAACTGGTCTGTAGAATCTGATTCCGGTTCGAGTGGTAATTTAGAGTTGGCTACAGGATTTATAGGTCAAGCGGTGCAACTTAATTGGAATATAGGGACCGGTAACTGGGTCCAGGGCAAATATACCTTTTCAGAACCGGTAGACCTTTCAGAGTACGATATATTTGGGGTTAGCTTTAAGGGAACCGATAGCACCCCTAACCGTGTTAGTTTAATGTTTGTTGACACACACGACGTGTTTTATGGATGTGATTTTGACAGGATCAACAGCATTGAGCGATGGACGAAAAATATTGCGGTTCCACGTAAACTCTTCTACAAGTTCTGGGATTGGAATACCACAGATGAATGGGACGAAATTGATTGGTCGAATATTACTTGTTTCTTTTTTGTTGTTAAACGTCCTTCCCCCGGAGCGGGTGGGGGGTTTGGACAACTCACTATTGACCATTTACAGGCTGATTGCGCATGGCAATGGAAGCGACAGGACAAATTTCATACCAGCACTGGTGACCCTTACGCTGCTCGTAAGGCGGTGGACTATATTTTGAGTCAGCAAAAAGCTACCGGGCTCTTCCTTTCATGGAAAGAGGAGCCTTCCCCCAAAGCCTGGCTTTATGACCAAGCATTGGTATTATGTGTCCTGACGAGAGAAGGCAGATGGTCAAAGGGCATTCCTGTAAATAATGAAGCGTTAAAAGCAGACAAGCTCGTTAATTTTATTGCCAATCAGCAGATCGAGGACGGTCATTGGCCACGCTGCTGGAACCCTGAGACCGGAGAGATACTTTCCTGGGATGATTGGGTAGGCGACCAAGCATGGATGACTTTTGCTTTACAGGCATATCACTTAAAAAGCGGTAACAATTCAGTAAAACCAATCGTCAGCACTGCAACTGACTGGCTTAAGAAAAAGATTACGCCCAGCGGTAAGGTGGTGGATAGTACTGAAGGTAACGTAGATGTCTGGTGGGCGCTGATTGCAACGGGAAATATCCAGGAAGCAGAGCGAATCGAAGATTATCTTCTCTGTATCTGGGACAGGAACTTAACTTACTGGCCACGTGGTTTTCATGACCCAATTATCGCACTCGATTGCCAAACGTGGCTATCTCACTTTGCACGTTCTCCGTGGGTCAATGAAGAAGAAAAGGGCAGGGCAGCTCTTAGCCTTGCTCGAAGAACAGTGGTGACAACAGATGAAAACGGCACCCTGTGCGGATTAGATGGAATGGGCCCAGTAAGTATATGGTGCGAAGGCACAGCTCAATATATCGCAGCAGGAGGTGAAGATTCACAGTTCTTCCTCGATAATTTGATGAGCATTCAGAAGCTTGATGGTTCGTTACCTGGATGTCCAGATGAAAAAACATGGGACAGTTGCTTCGGATGGCTATCTCCGTGGAGTGGTATTGCTCCCACCGCATGGTTCTATTTTGCTATTACTGGTGATCCCTTTACCTTTATTTTGACTTTCGATACGGGTACCGGCACATATCCGAGCAGCTCTGGCACCCATAATGGAACCATCACACCGAACAAAACGATTAGCGTTTCAAAAATGTACACCTATCCTTGTCCTGGTACGGGTGGCCACAGCGAGTATGCAGCCATTGCATATCCGAACGGCACACTACTGGCAGAAGCCTATTGGAACGGTTACACCGGCGATTGGCACAACCTCACTTTTAACAACTCGTTCACGCTCTCCGCCAACATGACCTATACCTACACTATTCACACGGGTTCCTATCCGCAGATCGTCCATGATAGAACAGTATGCACCGATAACGGCTGGATAAATTGCACTGAGTTCACGGATGCAAACGGGAACGTATATTCCGATTGGATACCCGCGATACGGCTGGAGTGACCGTAACGAGACGAAGGACGGTAATGGCATGTAATCCGGGAGATTCGTTACAGCCTCACCGTGATGCAGTGATTCGCTCGGTTCTGGTGTTCCCTGCCACCTCGCGGATGACCATCTGCCAGCTGGGTACCCAGGCAAGGAAGAAAGACTGGAGCTCGATCCCGGTCTTTTTAGGCTTCACGACAAGCGTTCCTATCTCCTTCACGGCGTTCTCCCAGCGGGTTGTGATTTCCGCGGCTTCATGCTCAAATTCTTCCTTCAGCTCCCTGATCTCTTCTGCAAGTGCCTGGGCGTTCTCTTCTGCCTCCTTTGCACTCATCCTGGCAGAACTGCTCTGCCGGTACTTACGTGCTGCAGTCGACCCGTACCGGACGCTCTTTCGACCCAGGAGAACGCCAAGAACCGATTCACCTGCGGAGAGCAGCGCCTCTCGTTTACGTGCCTCGGCATCTGCCTCTTTTCGGTCCACGGTCAGCTCCGCTTTTCTGAGCCGATCCTGTAGCTTCTCAACCTTACTTTCATAGCGTTTCCGCAGCTTGTCCACTTCCGCATCTCGCTGCTCCCGCGTGGCCAGGCGGACCCTCAGCAGAAACTCGTTCTCCGGTTCGCCCGGCATTGAAATGAGTTTTACGGCAGTGCAGGAATAGAGCTTCAGGGCCTCCGAATGAACGAGATAGTTCACCAGCGCTTTCTTTTCTGAAGAGAATTTCTTCAGGGCACGAATGGTCTCTGCGGTCACGGAAAATCGGGCATCGGACGGAGGTGCTGCGGAGAGTTCATCCGGGGTCCCGGGAGACTGCAGGGCATCTGCCCAGGTAACCGTACCGCCGGAGGTGAACGGTGCGAGCAGTGAGAAGTCCCTCACCGCGTCCTGCGCCAGTTTCGTGCTCGTGTAATGGATACGGCCAGCAGCAAACACCGCCGGTTCGTAAAGGAGTACCGTTTGCTGCAGCTTCCCCCCACCGCTCTGAAGGGCGTCCGATTCCGCGGCCTCACGGGTGACGCGAACCGGAAGGTAGCGCTGCGTGATGTCAGGTGGGAGTGCAGGGGGAAGCGGGGTGGTAGCACCGGCAGGTGCTGCAGGAGATACCAGGGGTACGGCAGCCTGTTTCTGTGTTCCTGCTGCGATGGTATCCGGTTCTCGGCCGTTCATCAGAACACGGACCTGCTCACGGCTGAGTGGTCCCCTGAGATAACTCATCGCCCATCGTGTATAGAAGATAACCGGGGCATTCTCATGTACGTTATGCAGGAGAAAAACGCGGCTGTCAAGCGACGAGAGGGTGTCGGACAGTGAAGCTCGGGAGAATGTGCTCCCCTGGACCGCCGCTTCAAGCCCGTCGAGGACCCGGTCACGGTCCTGCACGGTCTGGAGCCTTCCGATGAACCAGGTACCGGTATTGGATAGCCCCTTGTAATCGAGGTCGACCGGGTTCTGGGTCGTCAGCACCACCCCGAGACCGAACGCCCGTGCCTGTTTTAAAAGCGTGAGCATAGGTTCTTTGCTCGGCGGATTCGCAACCGGCGGGAAGAACCCGAAAATCTCATCCATGTACAGGAGTGCGCGGAGACTGGTTGTCCCGCTCTGGGACCGAACCCATGAAAGGATCTGATACAGGAGGAGCGTGACAAAGAACATCCGCTCGTCATCGTTCAGGTGTGCGATATAAAAGATCGAGTGGCGTGGCTTTCCCTCTTTCGTGGACAGGAGTCCGGGGATATCCAGCGGCTGGCCGTTCATCCATGAACGGAATGCAGGCGCAGCGATGATATGATTCAGTCGCATAGCGAGGGGTAACCGCTCTTTTGCCGGGAAGAAGGTCTCCATATCAAACGCCCCGATCTGTTTGAGCGGCGGGTTCTGGATCGCTTTGATCAGCGTGATCATGTCGAGATCGTTGCCCTGCCGCCAGAAGTATTCAATGAGCGATGAAAGGAGGATATGCTCCCGTGAACTGAGCGGATCTGCAGCCACCTGTATCAGGCCCAGGAGAGCCGTTACAGTGCCCGAGATCTTCTCCCTGAGCAGTTCGGCCTCCGTCTCCCAGCTGAGCGCGGGTACCGCAAAGGACTGGAGGATAGAGACCGGGATGCCCGTATCACTACCGGGCGTATAAATAACGACATCAGCTGCATCGCGAAGGGTTCGGATCCGTGCCCCGTCCTGGCCCCATGATGAGAGCCCGCTCTTCCAGGATTCCGCCTGATGTGCGGCATATTCTTCGGGTGTCTTTCCTTTCCTTCGTGCATCATCCGGGTTGATCCAGGGGAGGAAATCAGCAGGCGCAAGGTCAGGGAACATGAGCAGCCGGTTGGTGATATCACCCTTGGGATCAATGATGATCGCGGGCACCCCATCAATTGCCGCTTCTTCGAGCAGCCCCACACAGAGCCCGGTCTTGCCGCTCCCGGTCATCCCGATACAGATAGCATGGGTGGTCAGATCGCGGGAATCGTACATCACGAGCCGGTCGAGCAGCCGGTGATCTGCCAAACTGTACTCTTTTCCCAGGTAGAATGCGCCCAGTTTCTCATAGTCCATGGAAAACAAGTACTATTCGTTCACCGGGTTTTATAAAAGTATCCGCATAAACCCTGTCAGCCGATTTGCGGGGCTGCTTGCCAGTATGATGGATGGCAGCTCAACAGGTGAACTTGCTGGAGGCCTTTCCCGCCGTGGTATTTGCCGCGGGTAGTGAACTGCTCCAGGGCGGCCTGGCGCTGGCGATCGGCCGTTCGCGCTCGAAACTGGTTGCGATCGTTCCTGCTGATACCCCTGAGATGGTCGTCCTCGGGTTCTGGGGTCGTGGTGCAGAGCATACAGAGAAAAGGTGATTACGGTGCGCCGAGAACGACCCTGCTATCCCGTTTGGTGAACGTCCCACCTGAAGAACGGTTAGCCACTACCTCAGAACTGAACCTTGCATCCAGTCCGGAAACGGGCTGTGGTGAAGCCAGGGGGATGGGATACTGGGCAATCCGGTCGGAGAACTATTCTAAAACCGCCAGACCGATCCTGAAAGCACGAGAAGAAAGAGATACCGGACGAGCCGCGGCGTACTCTCCTAGCTCACGCAGAAAATGGCGGACTGCAAATCAAAAAGGACGGTTTTTAATTACGAGCTATCAATTTGAACTAGACACGAAAACGGACGTAGCAGAAATAGTCTACCACTCTGCTTCTGAAGGTATTGATATTATACGTGCTTTCATTAAAGCTACAGCGGGTAGTGAACATGCGCGGTCTTCATTCGTTAGCTTCTATGACTCGTTCGGTCAGACATGGTTGCACAGAAGCCGTACCAAAAAACTTATATACCTACAACGCTTTTTAGTGATACTGTGTGTGGTGGGTGGTGAGCAAAAAGTTTCTCATATCCTGGTGGCAGTAATTAACACGTGGTGATGGATATGGACGAACGCAAATGGCAACTTGTGAGGGAATACAGGCAAGAGATTGTAGATGACGGGCTTGTTCAGTTTAATATAACGCATCCTGAATTTAGATTTGGCACTCCAACGAATAGTGAAATTACTGAGTACACACAGAGGATATATGAGTTTATGCGTGTTGACCGTCTTTTACATGAACAGCGCAGCCAATCAATACCGATTGAGCATAAGTTGTTAGCATCAACTTCGATACAGTGGGTGAAGATATTACTGGGTTCGATACTCTGGTTTGGTATAAATACCACCTTAGTTAAGAATTGGCTAATATCTGAGTTTCAACAACACTACAGGCAACTATTAATAAAAGAGAACCACCCGTATGCAAGCATGACCCCGTCTGAGTTTGCAGCGAAGATGCTTACGTGGCTGCGCGAGTATCGGTTAGGGATACGTTAGCGTCCAAACGCATGGTCGCTATGCTGCGAAGCGCGCAGCAAACGAAGGCGAAGCGGGGAATGCATGCAATAGCAGATTAATTAATGAGCTCAACAGAGTGCACTATCATGGCCATTCAACTCAACTCAGCCGTATCGCTAGTATCCACAGTTCTTTCTTCGGTATCCCTGCATAAAAACAACGGCAACAACCACAAGCAACACCATAACCGCTTCAAATCCCGGTACCTTACCTGTTTCCGATCCACCTTCGAGAGTCACTCTCACGAGTTGCGGACTCTCCGCTGCTCGTGCTACGACCGTTGTTACTGTTCCACCAGCTCCACTCGCCGTGATCTCAATACTATCGCCTGCTGCATGGGCTTCATTCGGCTCCAAATGAGCTAGATCTACCACATACCAGCCGCCGTCCGCGGTAACCGCAGGACTGACTGAACTCCCGGTCGCGAGATTCGTGACCGTCACGGTAGCCCCATCAACTGGTGTTGTTCCGTCCAGAACCTGGCCGTAGATGACAAACGGTGTGCCGAGCGCCTGAACCGGTAGCAGCAACCCGATGAGCGCAGCAGCCACTACGACGCTTCGTGCTAGTGCCGCACCTTTCCGCTTCTTCATTACGCACCCCACACGCTCTTATACGATCTCTTGTCTCCGGTTTTACTAATATCTTACGCTGTCACGTTGTGGTAAAAAAAGTGGGGTGCACCCCAGCACACGATGCTTAAGCACGAAGCGGACGCGAGGGTGATGCGTATGGCCGGCTACCGTGATGAGCGGCAATCGAGCGTTCAAGCAAGCATTTGTAGACCGGGTATCTGACGGTAGTGGTATTACTACCAACGGTGAGAGATGCGTTCCTGAAATAAGCTCTGAAAACGGTCTAAATGGGAAAAAAGTAGTGCTCCGGTCGGGATTTGAACCCGAGTCCTTGGCTCGAAAGGCCGAGATGATTGGCCGAGCTACACTACCGGAGCATAGAGTCGTTCGAAACCATAACCAACAGGCTTAAAAATCGCACTCCTGTTTCTTTTAGCGTCGTTTTGCTTACTGAACACGTTACGTCGCAAATCGGACCGCGGAACGAACGAAAGCAGCGAAACGCAAGAAAAGAGAGAATGGGAGAAGGTCCCCCTCGATCTGAGTGAGCTGGAGCAGTCGGTCTACCCGAACAGCGCCGAGAGTCCTTCCATTCCTGCCTCTTCTGCCTCTTCTTCCTCTTCCTCTGTTTTCTCTTCCGCTTTCTTCTCTTCCTTCGCTGCTGCCGGAGCCGCTGCGGCCGCCGCCGGTGCCGGTGCCGCCGCCACCGCTGCAGGTGCATACGCCGGCTGCGCTTGCGCCATCGCTTCCTCGATGTCCACACCACTCAGTGCGGATATCAGCGCTTTCACTCTGCCCTGATCAGGCGTGAGCCCCGCGGCCGTCATAACCGCCGTCACGCCATCCTCGGTGATCTCCTTGTCAGCATTGTGCAGGAGTAATGCAGCGTATATATATTCCATCCTTACCAGTACCTCCTTATCTCTATCTACCTTCCTTTTTACTCTCTACCTTGTGCGGTATTACTTATAAGGCTTTAAAAATCCCTGCTGCACCCGCCCCGGTACCATACGAAAGGCAAACGACGCACGCGCGTGGTCTCCCAGAGGAACAAACGAACGTCTCTGAACGCTCAATATGCCGGGAACCACACCACCAACCCGTTCGATCGTTCTGCTCGCTTACCCGTCACCTTGACTGAAAGAGGAGGCGAGGCGGGGGAGAGAACAGAAAACGGAGCCGCTGGGATTTGAACCCAGGTCGCCGGGTCCGAAGCCCGACGGGATAGTCCGCTACCACACGGCCCCTTCTTGCTCTGCCGTACTGTACTAAGTCTTCTGTGTTAATAACGCTTTTCGCGTGCTCCGTAGCAGGCCAGGAGCTCGAAGATCACGCGTGCCGCGTGCAGGCTCGTAATGCCGTTCGTGCTGTCCCTGCGCGGATTCACCTCTACCACGTCACTCGCTACGATATCGATCCGTTCCGAAATCATACGTATTAATGCGAGCAGCTCCGCAAGCGTCATACCCCCCGGCTCGGGATGCTCCACACCGGGTGCACTGCCCGGGTCGAGCACGTCAATATCAATGGACAGATACGTTTTCTCCGGTTCCTCGTTTGTACCCAGCTCCTGCATGAGTTCGTTTACACCGTTACCCTTCACCATCGCGGCATCATAAACCGTTATGCGATCGTGCACTGCCCGGTACTCCTCTTCCGAGGCAGATCTGATGCCGATCTCAACGACGTTTTCAAACCCCACGAGCTCCGCGATACGCCGCATCACGCTCGCGTTCGAGTATCGGTTGCTCCGATAGGCGTCTCTGAAATCAGCGTGCGCATCAATAACAATTACGTTTCCCAGCTCACCGTGCTCAAAGAGCTGTTTCACGAGCGGATAGGAGATGGAATGGTCGCCACCCATGAAGATTGTCCTTCCGGCCAGCTCACGTTCAGGAAAGCGATCGTTTCGGCCCTTGCGGTACTGATCGAGTGCAACGTCACCACGATCGAAAAAGAGCAGGTCAGAGAGCTCCAACTTCCGGTCCCACAGGAACGTCTCCAACCGCTGTGAGGCGCTTCGAATTGCCGCTGGCCCAAACCGCGCTCCCTTTAGTCCTGCATTGCCGTCAAACGGCACCCCCACCAGCTCATACCATGCCTTACCACGCTCTGCTGCAGAGAGCGAGCCTGCAAACTTCATGCCACATGCATCCTACCGTGCTTTAGTAAGAGAGGGGCGTGCAAAGAAAGAAAGCTTTTATTCACGGTTTACCGCGCCATGTCAGGTATAGACCGGGCGGACCAGAAGTAAGGCATTGCGACCACGGGCAGCTTCCTGTGCGGGCGTGCAATCGCGCGGTTTACCGCAGAGGTAAAAGAAACGGTTATATACAGAGAGCGATTAAATAGTGTTTCAGTCAGCGCTGTAAAAATGACGAACGAGATTGATTTCTCCGCATTCTCGCCCACCGATTATCGCTACGCCGTGGAGGATCTACGTGCGTATCTCTCTGATGAGGCGTACGTACGGTACAAAGCGAAGGTTGAGGTCGCGCTCGCAGAAGTGTTTGTGACCCGCGGCCTGTTGAAGCGAGCGTTATGCGACGAGATCGTCACTGCTGCCGCGACGCTGACGGCAGAGGAGGTCGACGCGGAGGAGCAGAAGACGCGGCACGATATCCGCGCGCTTGTCAATGTGCTGCAGCGCAGGGTCAGCGCAGCGGCAAGACCGTTCGTACATCTCGGCGCTACCTCCTATGACGTTGTGGATACCGCCAACGCGCTCAGGTACAAGGATGCTGTCCTGACCGTCATTATCCCCGATATGCTCGCCCTGGAGCGTACACTGATTGAGCTGGCGTGGCGCGAGAAGGACACGCTCCAGATCGGGAGAACGCACGGACAGCACGCCGAGCCCATCACCTTCGGGTTCGCGCTCGCGCAGTACGTGAACCGCTGGGGCGCCCAGATCCTGAAGACTGGTGACACCGCTGAGGATCTGGTCGGTAAGTTCTCCGGCGCGGTCGGCGCTTACAACGCGACCTCAGTACTCGTTGAGGATCCCGAAGCGTTTGAGACCGCGGTTCTTGCTGAATTGGGCATGAAACCCGCGGCGATCTCCACACAGATCGTGCCCCCTGAGCCGATGGCTGAGTTCGTCCACACCGTAATCAGCAGCTTCTCTGTACTCGCCAACTTCTGCGACGATATGCGGCACTTGCAGCGCAGCGAGATCAGTGAGGTCATGGAGCGCGTCGCCGCCGAGCAGGTTGGCTCCTCCACCATGCCACATAAACGCAACCCCATCGGCTTCGAGAACGTGAAGAGCCTCTGGAAGAAGTTCATGCCGCAAACCATAACCATGCACCTCGACCAGATCTCAGAGCATCAGCGCGACCTCACGAATTCCGCGTCACAGCGGTACATCCAGGAGCTGCTCGTCGTATTCGATTACTGCGTACGGCGCCTGACACAAATCGCAGAGCGGCTAACGGTTGACCGCGAGATGATGCGGGAAAATTTCACGCGTGCGCAGGAAACGATCATTGCTGAGCCGCTGTATATCCTGCTCTCCTATTACGGGCATCCCGATGCGCACGAGTACGTACGGCAGCTGACCTTCCGGGCGTATAACGAGCAGAAAACGCTCAAAGAACTCATTATCGGCGATCCTGAGCTGCTCCCCTATCTCAAGAAGTTCACGGACGGCCAGCGTGAGAAGCTGTTCAATCCCGAAAAATACACCGGTATAGCCGCGGAGAAGACGAAGAAGATCGCGCGATATTGGGACGAGGACTTATCGAGCAGATTCCCCGAGATGTGGACGCTTCTGGCATTAAAAGCGTGAGTTCGGGTTTCTTAATCCAGCCATGACGGTAAGTAGAAGAGCGCAAAAGCCAGGACCATCACCACGATCGTCAGGATCAGTGCTACCTTCACCGCATCAGCATCAGAGCCAAACACTATGGGGATCGGCCCGATCATGATCACACCGCCGCCACGTACCGTCGTTTCCGGCTTCACCTCGCCGCCCTCAGAATCGCCACCATTAATCTTCCACGTCTGATACGCCATACTGAACACGCCCAAGAGGATTACCAGCATGCCGATCAGGACGATCAGGAA
>JBNGDK010000030.1:0-4761 GCA_049975405.1 Candidatus Methanospirareceae archaeon | reverse complement strand
TTTATGCTCCACCCAACAACCGATAGATGTCATTAAGGAACAAAGCGTGAGGAAGATGGAGGGTTCGAGCGTCGTGGACATCTGTCAATATCCGTATATAAACGAAACGGCAGAGAACGTCCTCAGCATTCGTGAGGACGAGGTCAGGAGACTCTTTGAGCATCTCCAGGACGCTGATTGCCTCGTGCTCACTGCCGAGGGACGTTCAAAAGCCGCGCTGCGGATCGGCATCGGGCAGATCCAGAAGGAAGTGAAAACCGTGGAGGACATTGACTTCCCGGGTCGTAACATCCTGGTCGCGGCACCCGTGCTCGCAGAGCGGTACAACAAAATTAGCCTGGTGATCAACACCAGCAGCGGAAAGACCACCACGCCCACCTCGATCGTGCACGATCTGGCAAACTATATCAGCAAGCACAATGCCAAGGGGCAGTTCAGCATCGATGTTGTTACCTCCAAGCCGCGGTCGTCCATCGGCCGAATCGGGCGGAAATACGGCGCGCTGCTCAAGCTCAGCGGCGCAAAGAGCAAAGCTGAGAAGACAAACCGGGTGCTTATACGCGGGATCATGAATGACGTTTACGAGCTTGCCAGTATGGTCCTCTTTCAGAAGATCAAGGAGGCGATCAACGATGGCCGCGATTACCAGTGGGTGATTAGCGAGATCAACCGCGAGATGACCGTGGTGGGCCGGCTCATTGATGACTACGTCAATTCCGAGATGTACCAGGCCTTAGCAAAGAGTATGAGCACCCGCGGTCACGTCACCGTCGGCGGTGGTGGCCCCGCGAAGAGTGTCGCTGAGATGACCGTGATCAGATTGCAGCATGTGAAACGTGCTATGGGCGATCAAGCGTATCTGACCGGTGGATTAGCGCCGAAGCCGCGCCGAGGCGATTGCCTCTTGCTCGTATCCTGGAGCGGTGAGAACAAGCCGCTCATCGCGTGGCATAAAGAGTACCGGGCCACAGGCGCTGATACCTTCTCGGTCGTCGGGAACAAATCCGCGCTCTCTGAGAGCACCCAGAGTATCATTCTGGAGAGCCCGGTGACCAAGTTTTATATGCGCGCCGCCTTCCTGCTCAGTCCGCTGCCGCTCTTGCTCGTCGCCAAGTTGGAGAAGGACGGCTTCGGGCTGCCGCCTGAGATTATGTACTGGTACCACAGCTCCACCGAATAAAATAAAACGCTGAACTCCCGCGTAGTACCAGACGATTGCTCACTCACTCGCAGACGTTCATCACGCCACGCGCGGCGAGGATGCCGGTAGCAGCGGCGTTCACTATGTCGCGCGATAAGCCCGTGCCGTCGCCTGCAGCGAAGAGGTTCTTCACCTCCGTCTCCATGTTCTCGTCTACCTTCATCCGCATCGCATAGAACTTGATCTCGGGCGCGTAGAGCAGGGTCGAGTCCGCCGCAACGCCCGGTATGATCTCGTTCAGCTTCTCCAGTCCCTCGATGATGTCCATCGTTATCCGGTGCGGCAGGGCCATTGAGATATCGCCGGGCGTGACATCGGTCAGCGTATTGCGCACCAGATTCCGCCTGATTCGATCCCAGGTTGATCGCCGCCCTCGTCTCAGGTCGCCCATCCGCTGGAGTATTGGCTTGCCGCCGCCGATAGTCGTCGCCAGTTTCGCGATCGAGCGGCCATACCGCGTGGTATTCTCCACCGGTTCTGTCAGCGCGACGCGCACAAGGAACGCGAAATTCGTATTCTTTGATTTCTTGCTCTTCATTGAATGGCCATTGACGCCGATGAAATCAGTATAATCCTCCTTTACGACAAAACCACGCTCGTTGGTGCAGAATGTGCGTGCGAAATCGTCATAACGCTTCGTTCTGATATGGAACTTCGGATCGCGATTGATCCTGGTCACGGGATTCATGGTGATTGCCGGCACTTCGACCCGGACACCAACGTCAATCGCCGCGTATTCCGCCTCGATCTGATGCTGCTTTATGAGCGCATCAACCCAGGTCGCACCGATTCGCCCGGGCGCCAGAAGCACGCATTCGCCCATGATCATCTCGCCCGATTCGAGGACCACGCCACGACAGATTCGACCACCCTTCTCCTCCTCGATCAGTAGATCGCTCACCTTCGCATTGAGCAGGAATTCGATGCTGTGCGCTTCTAAATCAGCTTTAAAAGCGCTGATCACCGCTTTCGTCCTATCCGAGCCGATATGCCGCTGCTGTATCTCAATGAAACTTGCCCCCACTGATGCCGCGCGACGTTGTAATTCCTCCACCTGCTCTTCCGAACCACCATAAAGCTTCTTTGGGGCGCCGTACTCGAGGAAGATGCTGTCAACCTCCTTCACGAGCTGCCATGCGGTCTCATGATCACAAAATTCCGTGAGGTCGCCGCCCACATCCGGTCGCAGATTGAGTGTACCGTCGGAAAACGTGCCCGCACCACCAACACCGCACATAATGCTACATTCTTTGCAATGACTGCAATAGCCCACCTCATCAATGAAGCAGTGCCGTTCATCAACGTCCTTGCCCTTCTCGATCACCAAAATCCGCTTGCTCGTGCCGCCATGGCCCATCCACTGCGCGGTGAACTCGTGCGCGGCAAAGAGCCCTGCAGGGCCTGCTCCCACTATGATAACATCATAAAAATCTCGCGTCATGTGGCGTTCAACGGGCCGGGAGGGATTTGAACCCCCGGCGGGCAGGTTAAGAGCCTGCTGCTCTACCTTACTGAGCTACCGGCCCCACAATACCATTACCCCACTGCTACTTAAAGGTAATAGCTGGAGCTCATCCTTCACGCTTCCTGATCTGATCAAAACTAAAGGATCGAATCGCAGGGACGAGCGCACGCACGAACGCTCAGGTAAAATCGAGCAATGAGAGCTGCCGCTTCGCTGCGTGCGCCTGCACGGCATCGGCCTCAATGACGCTGATAGCTTCGTGCAGATCGCGCTCTAACTCTGGTTTGAGCTGAATAACGCCGTATTTGCCGCCGCCACCGGGCACAATGAACAGGTTACCCTCCCGGAACGCCTGTATTGCCGCTACCACCGTGCCTATCGTGTCTGCGTTGATACCGCCACGAAGCGCTTCAAGTGCTGTAACAGGCGCGTCAACCAGGAGCGTGATCTCCGACTTGAATTCGGCGAGAAGCGCCTCCCAAATTCCCTGTACCGCTTTGGAATTCGGCGCTTTACCACACGCCAGCCCGATGATCTCCGCCAGGGGGATCAGATGTACATACGGCGGGCGATGCTCAGGATGCGTGCCATCACAATCCGCGAGTTCGTTCACACGATCGCGCACACCTTTCTTTATCCGGCCGCCGCAAGCGCAGCGCCAGCGGCGCGATACTGCGTCAGCCAGCGAATAATGCTCATAGCACCGTGTGCACGCGCTCTCATTGTATTTGCCCTCTGCGGGTGGAAAGCCGACATTGAGTACCGGCTTTCGCCCGCGCTCTCGCTTGATCGCTGCTGTTAAGTCATCAAAACCAGCAGCAGAAACAGAAAAACGGTTGAACTCGCGTGCCAGCCGAATGGGGTAGGGCGAATGTGCATCCGAGTTCGTAAGGAACGTAAGATCGCGGAGTTCGGTTATGCGATCAGCGTAGGACGAATCAGCACTCAAGCCCAGCTCAACAAACGAGAGATAACCTGCCATATCACCGTAACATACCGGAAGCGAATCATGATAGGCATACAACCCCGTCCATGGCGTGAACGCATGACACGGCCCGATCAAGGCTTCCGCATCACGTGCATACGTGGCAATTTCCGTGCCTGTCAATCGAAGCGTGGGCCGACCATCAGTCTCGATATCAGGTGAATACGGTTTGAAAGCCTCAAACAGCTCCTCGGCCTTCGCGATCCCCGGCACGATCAGGAGATGATGCACCCGCCGCAGATCCTCGACCTCCACGGTGAGCACGAATTGCGCAGCCGCAGCATCAGCGCCATTGGTGAGCCGAAATAAGCCGTCAGCTTCTTCCAGATGCTTGATCGAAGCCAACCATTTCGGATGCAGGCAGTCGCCCGTGCCAACGAGCTGGATACCTTTCTTTAACGCCTGTGCTGCGATCGTAGGTAAATCCATATGCGGAGAAGTCGCCATTGAATACCGCGAATGGATGTGCAGATCAGCAGTTAAAATCATTCAGATCAATAGCGGGGGATGGATTCGAACCACCGATCTCCGGGTTATGAGCCCGACGGGATCTCCTAACTACCCTACCCCGCTCTCCGTGCACGCAGCACCGCTGACTTGATTATATATAGAATGAGAAGCGCGCATATAAAATAAAGCTACTCTGTAAGGAGAAGAAAAGATTTCGCGGTGCCCACCCTGCTGCCCGTTGTAGCCACGGGTAACAGGAGCGCACGTACACGGGTAAAAGAAGCTTCTTAGGTGAGCTAAATCCGAGCTATTAGGCGTGAGCGGGCCGGTTTCAGATGCCGCGCTTTCTGGCCGGGAATGTTACCTGAAATAAGGAATCTTTTTATATACTGCGGTCAGAGATAAGGACGTGATAAAAATGGAAGATACCATAGTGAAAGACGCGCACGTGCTCCTCCATCCTATACGGTTCAGGATTGTGGAGCTGCTTGCGGACAACCCCATGCACATAAACGGGATAAGCAAAGCGATGGGCGAAGAGCGGCGACTCGTCTCTTACCATCTGCTAACGCTGGAGGAGTATGGATTCGTGGATAGCAGGTACGAGATCTCCGAACAGCCGAAGTCGAAGGGCAAGGCGATCCGGAAGTACTGGGTAAC
>JBNGDK010000029.1:0-24222 GCA_049975405.1 Candidatus Methanospirareceae archaeon | reverse complement strand
TTGAGAATACTATAAGCATGAACTACATCGGCATTTGGCTTTATACTTCGTGCACCAACAACACGCTTACGGGCAACACCGCTTCCAACAACAGAAACGGCTTCCTATTGGATTATTCGAGTCATCATAACGCGCTTGCGAGTAACACCGCCAACCTAAACGATGATAGCGGCATTAAACTGGCATTTTCGTGTAACAACACGCTGACGGGCAACATCGTTTCGAACAATCACTACGGCATTGACCTGCATAATTCGAGCAACAACACGCTGACGGGCAACACCGCTTCCTCAAACTTCAATAGCGGCATTTTTCTGTATTCCTCAAGCAACAACAACACCCTGATGGACAATACCGCCGCGAACAACTACGTCGGCATTGACCTGGATGAATCGTGCAATTACAACACGCTTACAAACAATACCGCCGTGAACAACACCTACGGCATTGACCTGGATTATTCGAGTATCAACACGCTTACGGGCAACAATGCCTCCGCGAACAACGAAAACGGCATTTGCCTGTCTTATTCAAGCACCAACATCCTTACAAGCAACACCGCCAACTCGAACGACCACCACGGCATTTCGTTGTATGATTCGTGCAACCACAACACGCTGACAGGCAATACCGCTTGCTCGAACAACCGTACTGGCATTTACCTGCGGTCTTCGAGTAACAACACTTTTACCGGCAACACTGCCTCCTCGAATAACAGAACCGGCATTTATCTGGGCTCTTCGAGCACCAACAACACGCTGACGGGCAACATTGCTAACGCAAACAGCGAGGGCATTCGCCTGTATTCTTCGAGCAACAACTGTATCTACAACAATTACTTCGACAACACGAACAATGCGTGGGACGATAGCACCAACATCTGGAACATCACTCAAACCGCGGGAACGAACATCATCGGTGGCTCGTGGCTCGGTGGCAACTACTGGAGCGATTATACTGGCGAGGATACAAACGGCGATGGGCTTGGGGATACACAGCCACCCTACAATTCTTCAGGCAACATTGTAAACGGTGGCGATTGGCTGCCGCTCGTTGCTACACCACCAGAAGAGGTTATTCCACTTCCTGGTTTCTTCGATCCACCCACGGATCCTGACGCAGACGGTCTTTGCGAAGACCTGAATGGCAATGGTGGCCTTGATTTTGATGATGTTGTCCAGCTGTTCAAGTCTCTGGAATGGATCGAAGCGAACGAGCCTATTGTCTGTTTTGACTTCAACGGCAACGGGCGACTGGACTTTGCGGACATCGTGCAGCTATTCAAGGAGGTTTAGAATAGCAACAAGGTTCTGGTGTGTGATTCCTATCGAGTATGAGCTGAGCGTGCACGAAATCGAAAGGCTTATATCTTGCTTCTTACCTATTTCGATTATAGCGAGTGTGCGCTACAAATGACGCGCGAAAGAGTGATTTTTACGGGTCTTATCGCACTCAGATTCGCCAGATGGGGATTCATAGGTGGATGCGTCCGTGGAATAACAGCACCGGGTTATCGGCCTGTGGACGGTTGGCACAGATTGATGCAGAGGAGCGATAAGTTATGAGCCACCATAAAACAGAGTTGATGATCATGGGATTTGTACTGGTGTTTAGCATACCTATAATAATGCATTTTGCTTACCTCAGGTTATTTTATAATGACTCAAATTTCTATTTACATTCGGCTGTTGCTAGTTTAATTATTGCTTTTGTGGGGTTTATATTAATAAGTTTATCTTACAATTGGACATTAGGGGCTGGTGCAGTGCTACTAGCTTTTGGTATAGATAGTGTTATGGCATCATCGTTCAATGATCCGTCTATATTACAGTTCACGAGGGTTGGTTATCTCTTTATTGGTATAGGGATATTATTGATCTTGCTGAATCTGTACTCATTTTTTAGACGGAAAAGCGCAAAGGAGAAGAAATACTATTTTTTCCCACGTTTTTAATCCCCCAGCCCTATTGGAAACCCACGCTCAGCCGATGATTTTCGCATAAATTTGGTGATATTTCATCATCAGTTAAGGTTCACCCCCAGTAGACATAAGAGCAACCTCACCCGTGATACCTGTTGCAGTCTCGCTCTTCATCACCTGGCGCTTAAACCGCTCGTAGGATTCTTCCGAGGTATACCGTACGAGAAGGAGGTTGAGTAGCATTTCCAGACCCCTCGTGGTCCACCGCATCCACTTATGCTTCGTCCGCTTTGCGATCTCGCCCATCAGTCGTTCGATGATGTTGGAGTTCCAGGGCACCTTTCCGTCTGGTTCAACCCGCACGGCGGTTGCACCATCAGCACCTGAGAATGTCTTTTCCTCGGATATTTAAACCGATCTTGAAACACGACTATTTCTTTACAACTTTACGGCATATAATTGCATGCGTAGATGTACATGCAGTTAGAGGTGAGAGGTGCTTGACGAGTAAAGCAAGCTCGATGAGGCGGGATCCAAGGTGATGATCAAACTGGTGACGATGATGCAAAAGCCGCGGTTTCGGCGCCGGGTGGAGGAGCAGATGGAAGAAGGGTTCGGCAAAAATGAAGTGACTTTGGTGCGGGCTTTATACCGGTGGTTAGATGCTCCGCCGGGGATTTGAACCCCGGTCAAGGGCTCGAGAGGCCCTTATGCTTGGCCGAACTACACCAGCGGAGCAGAACCTTCTTCAAAAAGATAGCCGTCTTTAGTATATAATCCTTTTACACCTTCGGCGCTTATCGTCTCATGCCCGGCACGGTCCGGATCTTGAACGCCACGCTCTCAGACCAGCTCTTTGAATCGCCGGTCGAGGAACGCGTCGCAGACCTCGTTCGGATCGCCGCGCATAATCACACGACCTTCATCGATGAGGATCGCTTCATGCGTTAACTCACGAATGACATCGAGCTGGTGGCTCACCACGAGAATCGTGGTCGCGAACTCCCGGTTTAGATCTTTCAACGCATTGGTCACGATCCTGAGCGATATCGGGTCAATATCGCCAAAGGGCTCGTCCAGTAGCAGGATATCACAGTTCGAGGCCAGCAACGACGCAATGGCAAGCCGTATCTCCTCACCCATGCTCGTCTCCGAGATATATCGTCCAAAGATCTCATCCGGAAGGTTCATTGCCTTCAGGTACGGTTGTGCGGCCGTGAACGCCTCTGCTGCCGGCAATTTCGGGAAGAGTGTCTCCAGAATGTTCATATCGAGTCCGATCTCCTTGAGCCGCCCTCTTGCTTCTTCCTCCGGCATATCTGCCAGGCGGAGGAGCACATCAAGTGTTACATCGCTGATATTGAACTCCTTAGCCTTGTCCAGTGCCTGCTTGATCATCTCAAACTTCTTCAGCCCGATCCGCTGCGCAAAGAGGTCCTGGACGAGCTGATGCGGCGGCAGTGCGAACTCCTGATGTATGATGCCCAGCTTGCTCCGTGCTTCGATCGAGCGCCGCCCATATTCCGCAATGTTTGCAAAATCAACGCGACCGATCCGCATGAGAACATGTCCGCGGTCAGGGCGCTCAAAACCACCCAATAGCCGCATAAAAACCGTTTTGCCCATGGCCGACGGCCCTACTATACCCATAATATCGCCCCGCGGGATCTTGACGGTCACATCCTGCATCTCAATGGTGCGCATGAGTGTATGACTCGTGATCATATCGTATCGCTTCCAGACGTGGTCGAGCCAGACCATGGTGTGTCGTTCATCCGCGATGGGCACTAAGGGTTTGACGGGCTCGAGCGGCTCCAGGAACTTCGTGATGATCCGTTCCGGATCGCCTTCATCCACGATTCGTCCACGATCCAGCATGAGCACGCGATCGCAGAGATACCGATGTACATCAGGCATATGCGAAACGAGCAATATCCCCAGATTAGTCCGTTCTTTCACCCGTTTCACGCTATCGAGCAGATATTTGCGCGTAAGGGGGTCGGACATCGTGCCCGGCTCGTCTAGCAATAATAAGGCGGGCTCTTTTGCTAGTTGCCGTGCAAGCAACACACGCTGCTTGTCACCACCACTCAGGATGGTGAAGAGGTGATTCCATTTATCACGGAGACCAACGAGATCGAGGATCTTGAACGCCTCCTGCTTCAGCTCTTCGTACTCGTCCTCGATCGCTGGGACCTCTTCGAGGCCCGTCTGCTTCGCTCGCAGCCGCTTGATCACATTATCAATCACCGAGATGTTGTAGAGCGCGAACGAGCGCTGGAGATGGAATGCGGTCTTGTCCCGCAGTTTACGAAAATCAGCGTAATCGGAATCAGGCGTCACACAGATGTCGTCCAATTCGATGAGCCCCGCGTCGAATCGTTCATAACCGCGAAGCATGCGGAGCAGCGTCGTCTTGCCCGCGCCACTCCGGCCGATGATACCTACTGTCTCGCCTTCGTTGAGTTCGAACGAGACATTGTCGAGCGCTACCAACTCCTTTTCAACATTGGATAACGTATATCGCTTACAGAGCCCTTGAACACGTAATAATGCCCCCATCTTTCATCTATCTCCGCTTCGTCCTTTACTGCTATTTTAGTTTAGTATAACTGTCCTTGATAAAGTATTATCGAATTAATTCGGGTTCTTATGGTGGCATGATAAAGGTGGGAATCTGCGGATTTGCACGCGCGCAGGCGACGATATGTACCACGCTCCGTCTGCTCGAGGTGTAGCAGACATTTTACAGGCCTCCAAAACCTGCCACGGCAGAAGCATGGCGAGCACGTGCACCAGCCGAGTTTGAATTCACCCTGAAGGCCTGGCAGCTGATCACGCACGAGCCTAGCAGCCCCACGTACAGGAGGGCTGGGCTTGCGATTGCAGAACCCGATCTTGATCGGTGCGGCTGCTTCAGACCGACAGAGCAGGTCTTTGCGGCATGGGCAACGACAAACGAGATTCGAACCGCATTGGGCGCAAAGATGGTCGTATTTCAAACACCTGCACGCTTCAACGAGACCGCGGAACATAGAGGCAACCTGCGTGCTTTTTTCAGGAGGATAAAGCAGGATCGGAACGATCTCACCTTCGTGTGGGAGCAGCGCGGTGCGTGGACCCGGCGTACCATTGCGACGGTATGTGCCGAACTGGATCTCATTCACGGCGTGGATCCGTTCGCCGAAGAATCGGTTACCGCAGGATCTGGATTCGCCTATTTCCGGCTGTACGGTGCACCACCCGGAAAACAGATGTACCGGTACACCTATACAGATGACGATTTGAAGGAATTATACGAGAAATGCAGGGCACGGGAGCAGGTCTATGTGCTCTTCAATAACGAGACGATGTACGAGGATGCGGTACGGTTTATGAGGCTAATCGATAGATAGGTAATCTGCCATAATAATCGTGAGCACTCCAGACGAAGCCGCGAGCTAAAGGTCGAGTTTCTTCGCCACGTCCACCAGGTACTTGACCATACAGGCGTGCTCAACCGAGCTGAGAATAACGAATGCTTCATCCACCGTGGCACCGCGGGCGAACACGCCATGGCCCTGCACAATGATACCTTTATGGTCGCGGAGCGCGTCGGACGCGTTTCGTGCTAATTCCTCGGACCCAACACCGCCCCGCACGATCGGTATCTCATGCAGCACGTAGAGGCTCTCGGAATCCTCAGGCACGAGTTGCTCGCCCGGCTCATAGAGCATCGAGATAGTAACCGCGTAATTCGAGTGCCCGTGGAGGATGGCGAGTGCGGACGTCTTCTTATAGATCGCACGGTGGACATTCACCTCTGTTGATGCGATAACATCGAGCTCGTCGGGTGTCGCTCGATCCACAGGAACCGTCACAATCTGCCCTTCCAGTTCGTCAAGCATGCTCCCTGTCGTGCTGATCAGCATCTGGTCTCCCACGCGTTTGCTCACGTTCCCGAAATGCGAGTGCGCAAGCCCAGCACCCACGATCTTCTTCCCGTATTTGATCAGCTCTTGCATCTCGCTTGCTTTATACTACAACGGACATATCGAAAAGCCTTCCTATCCCTAACGCTCACTGATCCGTGCCTTTTGGCGTGCCTGCTCGTACAGCTCCCGATACTGGTGGAAGTGCTCACGGTCTTCGTCTGTTAGGCCTGATTCATAATCCTGCAGTGCCGTTTTCACCACATACTCGTTCAAGACAGAGAACACGGCAAGTGACCGCGCTGCCTGGCGCCGTACACTCGAATCGGCGTCGGAGAGCGCCTGAATAAGCGGTTCGAGTGCTTTAAAATCACGAAGCGCGCCGAGTGCCCACGCTACTTGCTCGCGCACGTCAGCATGATCGTCTTTGAGCGCGTGCAGGAGCGGTGCAACCGCCCGGGGATCGCCGATATTGCCGAGCGCCCACGCAGCTTTACGACGGATGTCCCACTGATCGTCCGTTAACGCTCGAACGAGCGGCTCGACTGCGGCTTCGCCGAGGTTACCAAGTGCATACGCAGCCCCCCGCCGCACATCCCAGTGCTCATCCGTCAATGCCTGTATCAGCTCTTCAACGCGTTTCTCGCGATCTGTTGAGCCTTTCCTGGTTTTCGCTTTAGAGCCCATAGTTAAACGATTATTATCCTCTTTCTGCGTCATTTCCCCCCTTTCCTCATCCTTATTGCGTTTGAAGATCAATGCCCAGCCGTTTAATAAATGAGGAGCAGAAATTCGGCTTCCCCCGCACCATCTCCTCCTGAAGACTCTCAACGATCTCGATCTCAAGCTCTCTATTTCGGTATGCCGCAACCGAAAGGACGTCATTTTGGAATGCAAGATCAAAAGTCTCCAGGCCCAGCTTGATGGTGAACGCTACGGGCTTTCTCGCGTTTAAATCACTTTCAATCTGAAACAACAGCTCATCAGTCAAGTTAAGGACGTCCCCGTGCTCAGGACTGAACGTTGCATCACCTGAGACGATCTTTTGAATCTGAAACGGGGCACATCCCTCAGTCCGTATCGCCTTTCGATTCGTCCAGAAGAAGCACCAGATCAATTTCCAGCGCATCGCCATGCCAGGATTAATGCTGAGCGATTGCATAGCTCCCACTCCAGATCACGCTGCGGTAAGAATAATAACGCGCTCATGCTTGATAATGATTCGCATAGCGGTGCCTTATAATGCGATGCGAAAAACGCTATACTGTGTACGGCTATAAGTCCGGTATCCCACGGAAATGAAGGAGCAGATGAGAGACGCACTCGGGGCGCTTGTCCTGGTTATAACGCTCATTGTCGCACTCGCGGGCTGCATCGAGTCTGAATCACCGGTGCCTGCACCTGCCACACCGTTCCGTGAATTAACTGTTCACTACGGCTACCGGATCATCAACGTTTACCCGCACGATACCACGGCCTTCACGCAAGGCCTGGTCTATGAGCATGGCTACTTCTATGAAGGAACCGGGAGGCGCGGTGAGTCGAGACTGCGGAAGGTCGACCGAAAAACCGGGGAGGTCCTAAAAGCATATCAACTGCCCGCACAGTATTTCGGCGAGGGCGTTACCATCTGGGACGATTCTGTTATCCAGCTCACCTATCAGTCCCGAATCGGCTTCGTCTACGATAAAGAGACGTTTCAGCTCCGCCGCACATTCTCGTACCACACCGAGGGCTGGGGGCTCACTCACGACGGAAGGCACCTGATCATGAGTGACGGCACGGCAACGCTCCATTTCCTGGACCCAGAGACCTTTGAGGAGGTCAAGCAGCTTGAGGTTCGCGATAACGACACACCCGTAATGCAGCTCAACGAGCTCGAATTCGTCAAGGGCACGATCTTCGCGAACGTGTGGCCAACCGATCGCATCGTGATGATCGCGCCGGAAAGCGGGCAGATTGTTGGCTGGATAGACCTCACAGGGCTTCTGAACGCGGAGGATCGACTGCAGCCCCTCGACGTGCTCAACGGGATCGCGTACGACGAGTCAACTGATCGGCTCTTCGTTACCGGGAAGCTCTGGCCGAAACTCTTTGAGATCGAGCTGGTGAGCACGTAACTTGATGTCCACAACGACCACAGCTATTTAACTGCCCGCAGGCAACGGAATAGGTGAGTTCCATGGAACAGACCTATCGCAACCAATTGCTACTCGGGATTATTGTCTTTCTCGTACTCATGGCCGTTGCTGTCGTCAGCATCGAGCTTATTGGCGATCGATCCGCACGGGAGGACAAAGCGGGCGCTGAATTACCCATTAAAATCGGCGCGATCTACAATCTGGCAGGCGCGCAGTCCTCGCTTGACACGCCATCGGCCAATGGCGCGCAGCTCGCGGTTAAGGAGCTGAATGCGCAGGGTGGGGCACGTGAACAGGAGCTTCAACTGGTACTTTATGACGGAAAGACTGACCCCCGTACCATTGCGGATTGCGCCCGTCGCTTGATTAACACGGATCAGGTCTGCGCGATCATCGGTTTCAGTGATACCGATATGGTACTTGCCGCCGCGCCGATTGCGGCCGAAGCGAAAACCGTCTTCATCACTTCAGGCGCCACCTCGCCGAAACTGCCCGAAGCAGTGCCGGTGTATCTCTTCCTCGCGTGTTTCGGTGATAATGTTCAAGCTGCTGCGGGTGCAGAATACGCCTATGAGCACCGGGGCTTGAAGACTGCGTACCTGCTGGTGGACGAGGATATGGAATACACGCGCCTCTTAGCCGCGTATTTTAAGACACGATACACCGAACTGGGTGGTGCGATATTGCTGGAAGATTCCTTCACCGGCGGCACAACGAACTTCTCGGCGCAGCTCGCGGCACTGACGGGGCTAAACCCGGCGCCAGAGCTGCTCTATATCGCCGCCGGCCCTGAAGTGGTAGGCAGGATCGTGAAGCAGTTCAGGGACGCGGGAATCACGCAGCCGATCTTCGGTGGCGATGCATACGATACGCCGGAATTGGTGTGGATCGCAGGCGCGGAGACGAGTGACGTTTACTTTACGACTCATGCACTGCTCGATGATGACACGGGCACTGAACGTGCCAGAGCTTTCATCGCCGCGTACCAGGCGGAATACAGCGTTGCACCTGAAAACGCATTCGCTGCGTTGGGATATGATACCGTGATGCTCCTGGCTGACGCGATATATCGCGCCGGCTCGGATGAGCCCGAGGCGATTCTGCAAGCGCTTCAGGCAACGAAAGACTGGGAAGGCGTTACCGGTTCGATCAGCTACGAGCAGGGGAGCAGAATACCTACGAAGGGTGTGACGATCGTCTCTGTGGTAAACGGAACATTCACGTACTCGGAGACGGTCGTGCCGGAGCAGGTGCCCGCGCCGTAGCACCTACAGGGAGTTGCTGGAATCAGGTGCGAAGCCACAATCTCCGTCGTGGTAATTCGTTAGACTATCATCTGGTCCAGTCCCAATCGTTTCAGTGTCTGGAAGGTGGGCACGCCGTTGTCATCCCAGCCCCGCATCCGATAATATTCGGTGCGTGTCTTCAGGAACTCTTCACGGTTTATCACTCGCCCGTTAACCGTTTCGTCGAAGAATCGAGCGGGTAATATATCATTGTCCTTTCTGAACCCCGCTCTGAGATTGTACAGCCGCTCCAGGTTCCAGATCCGCTCGCCAATCCTCATGAGGTCCTCCGACGTAAACGCCACGCCCGTAACGGCACTCAGAATATTCGCGTATTCCTCCTCACCGGCACCGAAGAACGCGAATTTGCAGACCACGAGCGAATCCACCGCGGCGAAGCGATCCTGGAAGATCTTGGTGTGGCCTGCCTTGCCCACCAGCGTGTAAGGATCAATCGCCTTCGGCTTCCGTAGGATCTCAGGCGCGACAAGGTACGCGCGCGTATGACACCCGCCACGATTCGAGGTGGCGTAGCTGAAGCCCAACCCTTTCACCCCCCGTGGATCGTATGCCGGAAGCTCGAGCCCTTTCACTTCCATCGCTATTTCTGGATGGTGCTCGGATTCTGCGAACCGTTTCGCACCGCGCCCCAGTCGAGCGCCTATACCCGATTGCTCACCGATCTGCTCGGTGAGCGCTACCAGTTCAATTCCCCCAATACCCGCATTCCGTAGCTCTGCGTAGCAGCCCAGAACTGCACCGACCGAGATAGTGTCCATGCCGTAATCGTTACAGAGCCGATTCGCTTTGACGATCGCGTCATAATTCTCATTTCGAAGGTTCGCGCTCATCATCCCGATCGTCTCATATTCGGGCAGCTCACCGCCTGCAGGATCTTCGCGTTTACACGCTATCGGACAGGAATAACACGCTCGCTTACGTGGTGCGCACCGTTCCGTAATGCTTTTTCCGAAGAAAGAGTTCATGTTGACACGGGACTCGGCCTGCTGGAAATTAGCGATGGGCAGGATATTCATCCAGTTCGTTATCTTGACCAGAAAGGGTGTGCCGAAGACCGCGAGGCCCCGGGTAATCGTCGGGCTCGCCACCAGGAGCCGATTAATGGTTTGCTGCTGCCGTTCGAATTCCTTCTCGTCACAGATCTCTGAGCTGCCGGTGCCGTTAACAACGACTGCCTTCAGACGCTTCGAGCCCATCACAGCACCCACGCCGCCACGACCGAACGTATGCACGACATCGGACATGATGGAGGCCAGGAGCACTTTCTGCTCGCCCGCGCGGCCAATGCAGGCGACACTCCCGTCATCTCTGAGCAGTTTCGTCGCCGCTTTTACGTTCTTGCCCCAGAGTGCTGCCGCGGGCTTTAGCTCCACCTGGTCGTCTGCAATTTTGAGGTACACCGGCTCGGATGACATGCCCGTGATGATAAGCGCATCATAGCCTGCCATCTTAAGCTTCGGACCGAATGTTCCACCGCAGTTCGAATCGAAGATCGTCCCGGTTAACGGCGATTTCGTTGAGAGTGAGACTCTGCCAGAGGCTGGTGTGCGCGTGCCAGTTAAGGGCCCTGCTGCGAATACCAGCAAGTTCTCTGGTGCGAAAGCATCCACGTGACCCGCATCGTACACGAATTTAGCACCGAGCCCGCGACCGCCGAGAAATGCGGTGAGCACCGAATCATCAGGCACGACGGTCTCTACCGCACCGGTTGAGAGGTCAATGCGAAGGATACGCCGCGTCCAGCCGTATGTAACACTCATAGCTACTTCGTTCGGGGTTTGTGAATAGATCAGATCGTAGAGGAAAAAAGGGTGATTGTTCCAGCGTGAGACCGTTTAAGCATCGCACGACAGAAATGCTAACCGTTTTATACTCAGAAACGTAGGTGTGATAGTATGGCAGTCTCACTCAAAGTTCTCGGGGTCGTGGCCGTCATCATGCTCGTGTGCGGCTTTGCTGCTGGCTGGCTCGCGCGAGTGCCTGCTCCAGCACCACACGAGGAACGAGAACTCGTTATCGGTGCGCTTCTGCCGCTCACCGGCGATTTAGCCTTTGCCGGAGCTGCGGGTAAGGCTGGACTGGATCTGGCCGTGGAGGACATCACTGCTTATCTCGCGGATAGTAATTCCGGGCTGCGCGTTCGCGTTATCATAGAGGATACCCAAACGAACCCGGAAGTGGCTCGTGAACAGCTACAGGAGCTAGAAGGAAAGGGCGTGTCCATTGTCCTGGGCCCGGAATCCAGTGCTGAGGTGGAAGCGGTGCAAGCGTACGCAGCGGATAAGGGTATCATACTGCTCAGTCAGGGAAGTACTGCGCCTTCTTTAGCCATACCGAACGATAACCTGCTGCGATTCCGTCCCGATGATACCCATCAAGCTGAGGCGATCGCCCACATGATGCGGGAGGATGGCATCCAGTTCGTGATACCCGTATGGCGGGGCGATGTGTGGGGCGATGACCTTGCAGAAGCGACGAAGCGCAGCTTTGAGGCGTTCGGCGGTTCGGCAGTTGAGGGCGTACGATACAAGCCCGAAACCACACAGTTCACCGTGGAGCTGGAGCGGCTGAACGGTTTGGTGACTGACGCAATTACACAGTACGGCGACACGGACGCTGTAGCGATCCACCTCATGGCATTTGAAGAGGTAATCCCGCTCTTCACTGAAGCGGAAAACTATCCGCTCCTCGCCGCTGTGAGGTGGTACGGGAGCGACGGCACGACGTTCGATGCTAATCTCCTCACCAATTCAGAGGCTGCACGCTTTGCCGTGGACACCGCCTTCACAAACCCATTCTACGCGCCACCCGAGACGGAAAAGTACGAACTCCTCGAGCAACGGATTCATGAGCAGGTAGATTCTTCGCTTACCGCTTATGCCGCCACGTTTTACGACGCCGTTTGGGTTGCCACGCTCGCTTACCTCGTTACAGGCGGAACAGAGGATGCTGCTGCGCTGAACAGGGCACTGCACGGGACGGCCGATTCATATTTCGGTGCGACGGGCTGGACAACGCTCAACGAGGCGGGCGATCGTGCATTCGGCGATTACGACTTCTGGGCTATTGAAAAGGTGAACGAGGGTTACGAGTGGGTGCGGGTGGCGCGATACGAGGTTACCCCCGGCTCACCGGGCAGGATACAGTACGAGCAGCCGTCGTGGCCGGAACCTTCACGGCGCGTGCTCGTGATCCATTCGTACCACGAAGGGTGGAGCTGGAACGAGGATATCCAGGAAGGCATTATCGAGGGCCTGAGCCGTCATGGCTACACCCGTGATCGCGACTATGAGTTGAAGACCTTCTACATGGACACGAAGGTGATTTATACCACGCCGGAGCAGATCGAAGAACGCGCTACGATGGCGATTGCGCTCATCGAGGAGTTCGAGCCGGACATCGTCTTCGTGAATGATGATAACGCGCTCAAGTACGTCGCTGTCGCATACACGGAGCGGTATCCCGATCGGAGACTCCCGTTTGTCTTCTCAGGGGTGAACGTGGATCCCACGATTTACGCGCCGATCATCAGCTTGGAGCGTCCGGGCGGGCCTATCACTGGCGCGCTAGAGCGGTTCCCGTACTACGAGGGCTTCGCGTTAGCTAAGCGAATCATCCCGAATGCGAGTTCTATCGTGCTCCTTGCCGACTCCAGTTCGAGTTCGAGCTTTGTCGTCAGCACGTTCAAGGAGCGGTACCTGGACGTCGTTAACGACTCGCCTCTGCAGGTCATCGGCCCCATTCAGGTGGAGACCTTCCGTGAATGGCAGGAGACCGTGACGGCGTACCAAACGGAAGCCGATCTGCTTGGTATTCTCACGTACCATCAACTTCGTGATGAAAACGGAAAGGTGGTCCCGGCACCGGTGGTGGTTGAGTGGACTATGCACCACAACAACCTTCCTGAACTCGGCGTGCTCACCTTCCATGCAGAGGACGGCTACTTCGCCGCCGTAGGAGTGTCTGGCTATAAGACCGGACTCTACGTCGGTGTCATTGGCGGCGAGATCCTCGATGGCAAGGATCCTGCGATCATCCCTATTGTGGATCCTGCGGTGATCGAGGTCGCTTTCAACCTCGAGCGAGCGGATACGCTCGGGATTACCCTGCCCGCTGAAGAACTGGTGAAAGCCAACGAGATATTTCACGCTCACCGGTGAGGAAGCAATACTTTTATTACCGAGACGTCAAGAAACATATGACCCGGGATTCGTTCTATAGTCGTGTGCGGATGAGGATTCAGCCATGGAGATCGAGGAAAAGGACGCGGGAAAGGTGAAGATACTGGCACTGAGTGGCCGGCTCGATGCGTATTCCTCAGACGAAGTGGAGAAGCGCATCGCCGGGCTGATTGATGGTGGCTGCGTGCGAATTGTGGTGAACCTCGAGGATGTGGAGTACATCAGCAGCTCAGGGCTGCGCGTGATGCTCGCCGCACTGAAGCGCTTGCGTAAGCTCAACGGCGAGTTGAGCCTGGCATGCCTGCGACCCTACGTGAAAGAAGTCTTCGATATCGCGGGCTTCACACAGCTCTTTGCCATCTATGATCACGAAGCAGAAGCGATAGCGAGATGCGCAGCTGCGGGAACGTGACCCGTTAATGAAGATTACGACTGCAGAACTGTTATTACGGTACTTAGAGGGTGAAGGCGTCGAGTATATCTTTGACGTACCGGGTTTGTCTCTGCCTCCATTTTACGCGGCCGTTAACAAGCAGGATGCCATCAAGCTAATCCTGGCAAAGCATGAAGAAGGCGCGGCAAGAGCGGCCCCGTGCACCTCAGCTATCCGAAAGACATCATGGAGGAAACGATCGAAGACACCTTGCTGCCGCCAAAGCGGTATCTCGTGGACTCTAACTACTTCGATCGAAAGTTAGTAATCAATGCAGCGGAAAAGCTGGTGCAGGCAAAGAGGCCCGCGATGCTCCTGGGCTCCGGGGTGGTTGCGGCCGATGCGATCATGGAAGCGCTCGAATTAGCTGAACTGCTCAACATTCCCGTCGTCACGTCCCCCAAGGCGAAAAGTGTGTTTCCAGAAGATCATCCGCTCTCGTTGGGTGTATTTGGGTTCAGTGGCTCGCCCGCCGCCGAGGAGTATCTGCTGGGTAATGTGGATGTGCTGCTCGTGGTGGGCGCCAGTCTGAATCAGGTGACAACCTTCTCCTGGGATCCGAAACTCCAACCGAGTGAGTGCTTGATTCATATTAATATTGATCCGTCTGAAATCGGCAAGAACTATGTGGCGGACATCGGTCTGATCGGGGATTGCCGTGCCGTGCTCAACGAAATTTCATTCAGAGTTCTGCGTGATTTGCAGACACACGACCTAAAGGAGGAGCGTCCGATCGGGGAGGTTGCCCGCTTTAAGGAGCGGGTGGGTGTCTTCTACGAGAAAGAGAAGATGTTCTCCGATTCTGTCCCGATAAAGCCGCAGGCGCTGATGCATGAGCTGCAGGAATGCTTGCCGGAGGGTGCCATCGTCTTCGTCGATGCCGGTAACCACACGTGCTGGGCGCAGCATTATCTCCAGGTTAAGAAGCCGAGTATCACTTTTGCACTCGGACTGGCCGCGATGGGGTACGCTACTCCAGCTGCGATCGGCGGTATGCTGGCTGCTTAGCGCCTCCTTTCTTTATCTTGGCTCTCGATCGTCTCTATAGCCCCTGTGCTGCTCTGTACACCTGCTCCGGCTTGAGCGCAGTCAAAGTCTCCGTACTTAACGTACCCCATTTGCCGAGTTCAAGCAGGACCTTAGCAAGCGCCTCGTCGGAAGGCAGATCGACCAACGCCACAAAATCGTAGCTCCCGAAGGTATAATAGTGGGCGAGGAGTTTCCCACCGGCCGCTTTTATCACCTGCTCGCCTTTCGCATCTCTTTCTGCCATCTCTTTGACGTTATCGAAAGCCTTTTGGGTTAATTTTCCCAGGATGACAAATGTTGTCATGCTGTAATCATGACATTGCGTCAATAAAAAGGGTAACGATTTTTCTTCTTGTTCACAATAGCGGCGACAGCTTCACCTTCGTGAACTGGGGCTTACAAAGCTCCTCAGGGCTGTTTTCCCAGGTGGCGTGCTCATCGTATGTTCTGGCCGAATGTCATCGTTGACAAATAGAGCATAGAATTGAACCGCTGTAGTACCGTGGATACGTTTTTTATTATGAACCGCGCAACCCGTGATGCTTAAATACAAGCTTACCCAATTACCAAGAGATAATGGTAGCCACGATCGTTGAGCTCTCAGTGAGGCTGGTTGTGAACATGTTCGTGATCGTGGGGGCCGCGTACCTCGTCACGCGCACTCGATACCTGCAACAGATTGTGCAACATCAGTTCACGCTGCTCAATCGCGCGGTCTTCATACTTATCTTCGGCGCGCTCGCTATTTTCGCCACCTATGCGGGCATTCCGGTACCAGGCGCGATAGCAAACGTGCGAGATCTCGGTCCGATGATCGCCGGCTTGCTTGGCGGGCCGGTAATCGGCCTTGGGGCGGGCTTAATTGGCGGTGTGCACCGCTATTTCCTGGGCGGACTCACGGGTATTCCCTGCTCACTGGCTACGATCCTTGCGGGGCTCTTTGGCGGCTTGATCTATCTGCGCCGGGACGGTACGTTCATCGGCGTTCCTGGTGCCGTGGTCTTCGCAGCGCTCATGGAATCGCTTCACATGGGCCTGATCCTGCTGCTTGCAGAGCAGTATGCAGAGGCAGTTGCGGTTGTCAAAACGATCAGCGTGCCCATGGTGCTCGCGAACGCTCTGGGGATGCTGATCTTTGCGCTTATCATCTCACACCAATTAATGACGCACGAGGAAGGTGCGCCTGCGCGAGGTACCTGATTAAATGGCGTCCACGATCTTCGAGCTCTTGCTGACGCTGGTAGAGAAGATCTGCGTGATTCTCGTCTTCGCCTACATCGTCAGCCGCACCACGTATTTCCAGGAGATTCTGGATAAGAAGTTCACGCTCAAGAATCAGGCGTTCCTTATCCTCATCTTCGGGGCGTTCTCGATCTTCGGCACGTATTCAGGGATACAGATATTCGATGCAATCGTGAGTTTCCGCGATCTTGGTCCAATGATCGCCGGCTTGATCGGCGGCCCGTTGATCGGCCTGGGCGCAGGCCTGATCGGCGGTGTGCACCGGTATTACCTCGGCGGCTTTACCTGTCTCCCCTGCTCGCTCGCCACGGTGCTTGCCGGTGTCTTTGGCGGGCTTATTTATATGGCGCGTAAGGGAAAGTTCATCGGCGTACCCGGCGCCGTGGCCTTTGCCGCGCTCATGGAGTCCTTCCACATGGGGCTCACGCTCCTCATTGCCAGACCCTTTGAGAAGGCCCTCATCCTCATCGAGAATGCCAGTGTGCCCATGATCTTCGCCAACGTCGTGGGCATGTTCTTCTTCGCGTTCGTCCTCTCAAATCTGATCCGGGAGCGAGAGACGGCCGAGGAACGCGATCGTTACCATGCGGAGCTGGAGCGGAAGCGGCAGGAGTTGAAGATCGCGCACGAGATCCAGCAGAGCTTCTTGCCCGATGCGATACCGCTCCTGAAAGGTTTCGAGCTCGCAGCACTGAACCTACCCGCGCGTGAAGTGGGCGGTGATTTCTACGATTTCATCCCTATCGCGGAGGATAAAATCGGGGTGACCATCGCGGACGTTTCCGGTAAGGGCGTGCCGGCGGCACTCTTCATGGCGCTCTCACGTACCGTCGTCCGGACGAACGCGCGCGGCAATCCGAGCGTTGCGGAAGTGATCGAAGCCGCGAACAGCAGCATCTCCGCGGATTCGAAGTCGGGGATGTTCGTCACGTTATTCTACGCGATTCTGGACTTGAAGGCACGAACGCTGACGTACGTTAACGCGGGCCACAACCCGCCGGCGCTCTTCCGTGCGCTGAGCAGCGACATTATTCTACTTAAGGCCCGTGGGATTGCGCTCGGCGCGCTCGACGAGATCGTTCTGGAGGAGCGCACGATGCAGCTTGACCCCGGCGATATGGTGGTCTTTTACACCGATGGCGTTACGGAGGCGGTGAACGAGCGTGAGGAGCAGTTCGGTGAGGATCGCCTGGTGGCTCTGATTAACGACTGTCACGGATTAACCGCGGGCGCGCTCGTGGATCGGATAAAGAGCGAGGTGCTGGCCTTCTGCGACGGAGCACCGCAGTTCGATGATATCACACTGATGGTCTTGAAAGCGGGAGAAGCGGAACATGCTGCGTGATCACGTGGAGCGGGAGTTCGAAGCTGATCTAGCACAGCTCGAGCGAATCGGGGAGTTCATGGCGACCGTGCTCCGTGAATTCGGCCTGGAAGAGCAGGAGATCTTTTGGCTCCAGCTGGCGGTTGACGAGGCGTGCTCGAACATCATCAAGTACGGGTATGCTGCGGCTACGGGCGAAGAGAACACGATCAAGATCTGCTGCTCGCGGCGCGATGGCGCAATTACGGTAGAGATAAGGGACAAGGGCAAGCCCTTCGATCCGACGACCGTGGCACCACCTGATCTGGATGCGAGCCTGGAAGAGCGGCAGATCGGCGGACTCGGGATCTACTTCATGAAGAAGCTGACGGATGAGATCTCGTATGCGTATGAGGACGGTCAGAATGTGCTGACCATGGTCGTGCGGTATTGATGGCTGTTGCTGTTGCACGTGTCCTGCAGGGGGGGAACGACCGTTTGCTTATTATAGCTGTTAGCTCATCATTCAAGACGTGAGTGAGAGAAGGAGCATGTCGAAGAAACCACCGGAACTCATATATGCGGTTGATGACGTGCCGCCACTGTCTGCGAGCCTGCTCCTCGGAGTGCAGCATATCTGCATCATTGCCATCTCACTCATTTTTCCCGTCGTTATTGTCCGTTCTATCGGTGGCTCGGCAGTCCAGGCGGAGTTCATGGTCAGCATGGCGCTCTTCGCGGCCGGTGTGGGCACGATCCTGCAGGCGCTGAATCGAAAGGGCATAGGATCCGGATACCTCTGTCCCTCAGTATGCGGTCCCTCGTATCTCTCTGCGTCACTGCTCGCTGTCAAAACGGGCGGGCTATCGCTCCTCTTCGGCATGACCATGATCGCTGGCACCTTTGAGGTCTTCCTCTCACGTGCAATGCACCGTCTCCGCGTTCTCTTCCCACCTGAGGTAACCGGTACGGTGGTTGCGATGGTTGGTATCACCGTTGTGCCGATTGCCATCTCCAATTTCATGGGACTCGATGCCACCGACACGGTTACTGAACGTGCTGAGCTTGTCGTGGCCTTCATGACGCTGGGCGCTATGCTGGGAACCAGTGTGTGGAGCAAGGGTAAACTGAAACTGTACCCCCTGCTCATAGGTATGATCATCGGGTACGCCGCGTCATATCTACTCGGCGTACTCGGCGCCTTTGATCTCCGTGAAATAACCGAAGCACCGGTGATCGCCGTGCCGGAGCTCGAATATTTTAGCTGGTCCTTCGATCTCCTCCTTCTTGCTCCGTTCCTGATCGCCGTCACCTGCTCAACACTGAAGAGCGTGGGTGATCTCACCACGTGTCAGAAGATCAACGACCTCGACTGGAAACGCCCGGATATGAAGAACATCGGTGGTGGTATTCTTGCCGACGGGCTGAGCGCGGTCACTGCAGGCCTCGTAGGTACGATGGGGCAGTCCACCTCCTCGAGTAATATCGGGCTCTCTATCGGGACGGGCGCAACGAGCAGGCGAATCGCCTTTGCGGCCGGTGGGATTCTGATCACGCTCGCGTTCTTTCCCAAACTGGCCGCGGTCTTTGTGATCATGCCCAAGCCAGTAATGGGCGCTGCACTCATCTACGCCGTGAGCTTCATGATCGTTGCGGGATTCAAGATCATCATGTCACGGATGCTGGACGTGCGGAAGACGTTCGTGGTAGGGATCCCGTTGATCTTCGGGCTCAGCGTGGACGTGCTACCCGGGTTGTATGAGAACGTGCATCCCTGGATACACCCCATCTTCAGCTCATCGCTCTCACTGGCCACGATCCTGGCAATTACGCTGAATGTCATCCTGCGCATTGGGATAGCGCAACGGCAGCGGCTCGTGCTGCGGCCTGGTGTGGACACTTCGGATAGTATTTTCGCGTTCATGGAAAAGCAGGGTGCGGCCTGGGGTGCCCGCAGGGAAGTGATTTACCACGCGATCGCGGCCCTGACGGAATTTTATGAATCGGTCTGCTTCTTGAACCTGGCGCGGGGCGCCATTACCGTTGACGCCAGTTTTGACGAGTTCAATCTGGACATGGACATTCAGTACGAGGGGACACCCCTGGAATTCCCCACCGAACGCCCGACTGAAGGCGAATTGATCAGTGATGCCGGAACCACGGTCAAACTCTCTGGCTTCATGATCATGCGCTACGTGGACCGGCTAAAAACCGAGCTCAAAGGTGATCTGTGCCGCATACGTTTCCATTTTGATCATTAACATCGCTCTGAACAGTACAGCACACTGACTATACCGTTTTTACCGGTAGTGAGGGGACGTAGAAATTAAACGGCATGCCGCTACATGCCTCTTTCATATCCACTTCAGGGTGCCGTTTGTCCCGGACAATAATGCCAGCGAAAGAACAAAAATAGCCCGCTCATGCTCTTCCAAGCTCAGATTGATCTGCAAGGGTGAAATATTCAGCTCTTTGTACTTTGTGAAGTCGCAATCAAAGCCTTTCGCTTCACAGTACTTCTTAAACTGAGCCAATAACATATGGAGGTGTACCAGTTCTGTTTTTTTCATTGTTCGTATTCTCTATCTGTTTCAAGCTCTGTGATTAGTTCCCTGATTCCCAAATGTGCCACCATTTTTTTGCGCCCTCGGTATGTTTCTCTTATCTGCCTTGCCTGTTCATAATCTCCACCTGTTTCAAGTTCCGTAATTAGTTTCCTCAGTTTCATTTCCCTGACGACTCTTTAACAGAGTATAATGCTATTTTATTCACATCAATGCTTACATTTCTATTCCCGAGAGACGGTAAACGGGTCGAAGAGATATTTCCCCTTCTTTATTATGGGATTTTTCCGTTCTTTATCTGTGCGGTATCCACTAAAAGATTTTCAGCCTGTGCCTTTAACTTCCCTGCTTCTATCCCCAATTTATTCGCTTTTAAATGTAGCTGCTCATACGTTCTCATCGCTTCTTCCCCTTCAAAACTACACACACCGCAGCCACATTCACAACAATACCCCACAGCGCCCTTTGTGCTCCCGGCGTTTATATGCACTATTTTTACCATTTTTTACTCCCCCTCTTTCTTATTCGGCCCTGCATCCATTCGGGCACTTATATTCGGTGCCACTTAACCCCGCATTTCTTACAGCAGAACTTTGACAATTCTTCGCTTTGATGAGTCTTTAACAAACTATGATCTTATTTTATCAACATAAATCCTGTGAATATACCCTCTATGTCTTCGGATAGACTCGGAGATTAAGCGCTGAAATAGGCTAGAGATTACCTATTACTCGTTAGGTCTCTGCTTTTGAAAAGTCTTCAAGTCCCTCATTGAGTTTGAAAATCAGACCGTATTTCCATAATACACGGTTTAACTTTAATGGTTCCATTTTCAACCCCCAACAGGTTGACAGTCCTGTTTCTATACATCTTATCAAAGATTTTTCCACCATCTTATCAACCGCTTTCATTTCCCTCTTTTTTCACCTCGCTATTCTATAGAAAGTATTTTGTACTTAAATACCTATGTTTTTGCGATTGAAAAATACCGTATACAAATTAACCCTCTATCAAGACGCAAAGTCAAACGGGCGATCAGGAGTCAATCTAGGGTGTGCGGTAGCTCTCACAAATTCCGAATAAAAATGGTGAGAAAGCGAAGCAATAGGGAAGAAAAAGTGAAAGCGGAAGAACGAAGCGATGCAGAAGAAGCGGTGATAAAAGCTTCAAAAAGGAAAAAAGAAGGGACTTAACATACTTTTTCCATATATCGCTTTGTTGTGATAGAGATTCTAATAAGGTTACGCTTGTGCTTTCAATGTTATTTCCAGCGAAGAGAGGTTCATCGTATCTCCCTCTCCCCCTACTACGAGCTGCTCTGTTCCCATCTTTATGTCCTTCACGGCTACTCCCTGCATGAACTTATTCCGTATTACCTCTGCAGTATCCACGGCCCGTGAGATCGCTCACCCAAGCTGGTCTTAAACTGCGCCACTACTGCCCGGACATAACTCAGCACTGACTTATTTCCGATATATATCACGTTGTCATCAGACATTTTTGCATCACCATGTTATATTATTTACTCAAAGTATATAAACAAATTTGCCTTTTACCTGGAGAATGCAACTTATCAAAAAATCAAAAGCGCCTAAAAAGGAGGGTTTAATTACGCTTTTTTCACCCTAAAAAATACCGATAAAACTAGTAAGAAAGTTTATCTACTCGGGTGTTCTAACGATTATTTTGGTGAGTTTTTACAATGTTTGCTCTTCTATAAGGAAAATTATCTACGAGTATTATGCGCAGAGGAATGCCAAATAAAGGACTGAACGTGATAATGATAGTTGCTGGATTACCTATTGGTGGAGCTTTAATTCTGATACTGTCAAGAAAATGCTGGATAAAGAAGCGGATGACGAGTTATATGAATTAAGAAATAAACCCGAATACGAAAGAAGCAGGGGATTTTACCAATGCCACGGTCAATGTGTTTTATTCGAAGTAGCAGCAGAACAGGGCTTCAGGTGTGAGGATTGCGAATCAAAATTCGAACATTGTGATACCGGGGTACTAATAAAGGAGTTAGAGGAGCAGATAGAAGAAAGAGAGAAAGCGAGAAGGAGGGATTGAGGGCGACGGAGAGGAAATCGACGGAATCTGACCAACGGCTCATCCAAAGCGCGAATGCTTTTTGCGCAGTAAATAGGATCTATGGGCTTCACCGTCTTTTTGTTCTGATTAGCTCTGCGAAATTCTGCCATTCTCAGATAAAAACAAAGAGGTTCTTCTTCCTGAAGAAGTGAACAGCATCATTAGGTCGCCTATCAGAGCGGTTTAAGATTATTTTCATACTCTTAGATCGGTCGTCACTACCCCCGAAGCGGCTCTGGTAGAACAGGCGGGCGATTAGACCCGAGTAAAAATGAATGCCCGTTTTCAACTTTCGAGTGATGAGTTTATATATGGATGGACTATAGTAGTTATTGAGTGGTAACGAGAAATAAGCGCCTTTTTTTCATAAAGAAAGCGATTTTTTTCTTTTGTATCACGAACTAAAAACCGAAAAAGAGGTTTGGAAAAGTATGGAATATAGTGGAGAAAGGCGGGGATTTGATTCCCCTATAGAGGTTGGTAATACCTACGACGTAAAGATAGAGGAAGTAGGTAGAGAAGGCGATGGAATAGCTCGAATTGAGGGGTTCGTTGTTTTTGTGCCCAACACGAAAAAAGAGGATAGCGTGAAAATACGGATAAATAAGGTATCGAGAAGAGTTGGATTTGCAGACGTAGTTGCGGAATAAAGATTCATTAGCTTCTCACAAGAACATTCCCAAAGCTATAGCGTTCCTATAGCTTTCTCTTTTTTATTTTTTTAAATTTTATCAACTCTGAGTTTCTTCTTCTGTCCGCCGTGCCATCGCCATTCGAAGCGGCGATTGCGGCGCGGCACGAGGGCTGGATTCCTGCGATTACGTTGCAGTGAACGAGGCGAGAAGATCGCAAATAAAGCAGTAGCGCTCGCGAAGCATGCTGGTCGAAAGCCCGTGAAGGCTGAAGATATCCAAATCGCGGCAGAGTACGCTTAACGCGTATACTGGATCGAGGAACTGCAGATCGGCTCGTACTTCCTCATGTTTTTCCGCCTTCCGCCTCCGCGCCCCGCTCGCTCGTTTGTACAAGCTCTGCCAGCCCGTTAGGCAGCTACTCGCCCTTCTTCCTCCTGTTACCGCTTTCCTCTGTCTCCGTAACCTCTGCTGGTTTGGAAGGCTCCACAACTACCAGATCCCGATGGTTGGGATGTCGCCAATTACAACTCGACTAGCGGAGAGCCATTACTCCTTGCCGATGACTGGACCTGCTCGGAAACCGGCTATGTGACCGACATCCACATCTGGGGTCATGGCAGAACGATAGTAAGGGTGAGATTGTATCCTTCAACGTGAGCATCTGGAGCAATGATCTTGGTACGAATTTCAGCCACCCTGGTGAGCGCTTATGGCAGCACACGTTCTCTGGAAGCGAGATTCACGAGGTCTACTGGGGTAATGGCTCCCAAGGATGGTGGGAATCTTATTCCACTCCGGACGAGCAATTGGTTGTTGCTACACCCAACGATCACAATGATACGTACCAATACAATCTCCATATTGATCCTGCTAAGGCATTCATTCAACAGGAAGGAACTACGTACTGGCTGGCTATTGCGCCCCATGTAAACAGTTCAGAGTACAAGTTTGGCTGGAAGACATCGTGGAATGTACATCTAGACGAATTCGTGGCTCAAACGCTCTTCGAGTTAACAGGTCCCTGGCCAGCATGGGAAGGAATGTGGTACTCTTATATGTATGCACGACCGACGACAGGTGCAAATGAATCCCTTGCCTTCGTGATTGACGGACCGCCACAGGCACCAGCACCAGCACCGGTTCCGCTACTCACACCCACCGGCCTCATCGCACTCGTTGGTCTGCTATCGGCAATCGCTGCAGTTGTAATCGTACGAAAGAGGCGCTAAAGCCTCTTTAACTTTTTTTTGCTGAATGCCGTTTCGTATGTGTTCTTAGACCGAGCGGTAAGCGAAACGAGGGGGGGATACTGGCAGTTCGGCTGAATTGACTTGCTAGTGATCATGAGCTGAGCGTGCACGCAAGCGGAAGGCTTATATACTGAGCCACCAACCGTATGGCAGGAGGTGAAAAGAAAATAGATATGACATGGAACAAAAAGCAAATGACGCCGATACTAGT
>JBNGDK010000028.1:0-25369 GCA_049975405.1 Candidatus Methanospirareceae archaeon | reverse complement strand
TGTTTTTTATGCCACCTTGATTGCTATGATACCACAGGAGTTTGACCCGCACCATGCCCGCGTCCGCCCTTCAGGCACTCGTGAAGATCGCGCATACCGACCTCCAGCAGCCGCTCAAGCAGATCCTGGAGGAGATTCTCGCTCACGTTGTGCGGCAGATTAACGGGCATTCGGGCTCAACCATGCTCATCAACGAAGAGACCGGCGAGCTTGAGATGATCGCGACCTTCGGGCTTCCTGCTGATTACATCGATCAGGTGTATGCTCGCGACGTCCCTATCACCTGCAGCCCCTCAGGCATCGTCCTGGAGACGGGTGAGTATTACCTCGTGCCGAATATCTTCAACGAGCCACGGGATAGATGGTGGGCGGACCTGGGCAAGGAGTTTGGATTCTCAGCGCAACTCTTCATGCCGATGCATTACCAGGGCAAGGTCATCGGCATCCTGAATGTCTACATGGCAGAGCCGCACCATTACGCGGAGAGCGAGATCGCGTTCGTGCGCATCGCAGCAAACCATGCGGCTGCCGTGATCGAGAACGCGCGCCTGTACAAAGAGCTTGTCAAGAAGACTACCGTCCTGGAACAAGAAATCCAGGAGCGCACGTATTTCGAGCACGCACTGCGTGAGCAGAAAGAGCTCCAGGAACGTATCTTCGAGGTTTCACCCATTGGTATCGGCCTCATTGAGATCGAAGGAATTTCACCGGAAGCGCGCAGACTCAGCTGGACGAACGACGCGATGCTGCGCATCTTCGGCTTCGATCCCCACGATGATGAGTACAAATCGTACTTCGGAAAAAGTTCCGAGATCTTATACGCCACGCGTGCGGAATTTGAACGCGTTTCACGCGTGTTTCAGCACGCGCTACGCCAGGGCAACATAGCGCAAACCGATGCGAAATTTAAACGAAAGGATGGCACGCTCTTCGATGGGTATGTACAACTCAGTCTTTTCGATCCTTCCGAGCCACGTAAGGGGGCAGTCGCCACTGTCACGGATATCTCGTGGCGGAAGCAAGCGGAGGAGCGATTGCGGCAGAACGAGGAGACCGCACGCGCGCTCTTGAACGCCACCCTGGATGCCGCGCTTTTGCAAGCTCTTGATGGTAAGATCCTGGCGTTGAATGACCGTCTGGCACAGCGGTTCGGAAAAAACGCTGATGAACTTATCGGATCCTGCGCGTACGACCGCTTCCCGCCTGAGCTTGCACAGACCAGAAGGGCCGCGGTTGACCGTGTTATAAGAACGAAGCAGCCGTATCGTTTTGAAGACGAGCGCGATGGCCGGAATTATGACGCCAACATGTACCCCGTCTTCGATGCGGACGGTACTGTTGTTCACATCGCGATCTTCTCACGTGACATCACGGAGCAGAAGCGCGCGGAGCAAGCGCTGGCGTGCTCGGAGAAGATGTATCGGACGCTCTTCGAGAGCACCGGGTCTGCACTGATGGTGATCGAGGAGGATATGACGATCTCGCAGATCAACGATGAGCTGGTCAGCCTCTTGGGCTATCAGAAAGAGGAGCTCGAGGGTAAGGTAAAGTGGCCAGAACTGGTGGCGGATGCTGATCGGGAGCAGATGATGATCTATCATCGCCTGCGACGAACAGATCATCCCGCGAGCGCGCCCACGAGTTACGAATTCCAGTATATCCGTAAAACTGGTGAGCTTCGCGATGGGCACCTGGTGGTGGGCATGATCCCGGGCACAAGACGGAGCGTGGTCGCACTTCGCGACATTACCGCGCAGAAGCGCACGGAGCAGCACCTCCAGCGGTCAGAGGCACTCTATCGTACCATCTTCGAAGCCACCCGTGCACCAACGGTCATACTTGAGGAGGATGGTACCATCGCGCTCACGAACAGGGAAGCAGTGAAGGCTTCCGGATATAGCAGTAAGGCGGACCTCGAAGGTAATCGCAAATGGACGGAGTTCGTCGCCTCAACGGAGGATCTTGCGAAGATGCGGGAGATCCATCAACTGCGGCGAATCGCGCCCGATAAGGTGCCGCGGAGCTATGAATTCCGCTTTAAAGACGCTCATGGCAATCAGAGGAATTTCTGCTGCACCGCGGCAGTGATCCCGGGCACGAAACGGAGTGTGGTCTCGTTTATGGATATGACCGAGCGGCGGAAGACGGAAGGTGCGCTTCGCGAGAGCGAGGAGCGGTTCCGCTCGTTCTTTGATGAGCTCGCGCTCGGGATACTTATGATCAACCCGGAGGGACAGATAATCGCAGCGAACAAGGCCATTTGCCAGCTCATGGGCTATGCTCAGGGAGAACTTGTGGGCCAGCATGTTTCTGCGTTCTACCCTGCAGATGCGGCGGATAAGGATAATACCGGGTACGCCACCCCAGTTGAAGAAGAGCAGAACTGTTGTGTGAGGGAACGGCGGCTCATCCGTAAGAATGGCGACATTCTTTGGACACGTCTTCATCTCACTGGCGTGAAGGACGCCGAAGGGAACGTTAAGCACGCGAGTGTAATCTGTGAGGACGTCACCGAATATAAAAACCTGGCGGAAACGTTAACAAAAAAGCGACAGGACGTAGAGAAACTGATAACTCAGCTCAATCGTACGGAAGCGGCATTGCGGGAGAGTGAGAAGAAGTACAAGGAAATTACCGAATTCTTACCGGATCTGATTTATAAGTCGATTCTCATTGATTCCTGATGTGGGCCAGAACGAGCAGCAAGCAGCCCTGAGAAAAGGCATCAGCAAACGATACTTTTCACCTTCCGAATGAGCTGATTGCGCTCAAGCACCGGTGGCGTGGTTGACGCATTCAGAGCGGCCACGAGCTCGGTGCAAAGGATCATAATCGCACGCTTGTGCTCCTCCTTGCTCCGGTGCACCTCGAATGGCGAGATTTTTAACGCATCATAGTTCCTGAGATCAGAGATCAAGCCGGTCTCCTCGCAATATCTCTTGAATTGCAGTAGCAATATATGGATATGCAGCAGCTCCTCTTTTCTCATATTTTATTATCTAAACTAGTAATAAATAGAACCGGTAGCAATAAATAGGAACAGGTGAGCGGCACTGCTAACGCACGCTAATTCGCCCCGCTCAATCCCGGGTGAGCTAATCGAGCTTATACCCTAACTGCTCGCAGAGCGCTCGGCGCTCCTGTTTCTCCGCAGACGTCTCTATCCGGGTTGCCGCGGTGCCATCCACGACACCGATCACCGCGCGGCCGAGTTCGGTCTCCGCAATGATGACGTCCAGTTGGTTCGCGGAGGCGACGAAGATCGTGGCCACCGCAGGATGTGCCTTCAACGCCTGCAGGACGTTGATTGGGAATGCATGTTCAAGGAGCATAAAAAAAGTATGAGAGGCGGCGATTCGGAGACAGTTCGCACCGGCGAGCTGTTTCAAGCGCTCCTCATTCCCCGTGACTCTCGTCAATTTCGGCACCGCTTCGTTCATGGCGACCGCGCATTTAATCCCCGGCACGGTGGTCAGGAGCGTCCTGAAGAGGTCATCACAGGTGAAGATACTGAAATTGCCCTGACCAATAATCACCTGCTTCCCTTCAGGATTCTCGATTCCGATCCGTTCGATCTTCACGGCTGCCATGGCAATGCCCTTACCTAGTTCGTTCCACCGTATACTGATGCGCTAGAGCGCACGTAAGAGCGCTTTAGTTCGGTCAGTTGGATTAGTTACGGTTCCGCACCTACGCCTCTTGCATGCTGATCGCGCCCTGTTCGCAGACATCCACGCAGGTCTCGCAATCGGTGCATTCCTCCGCGTTCACTTTCGCCTTGGCGTCGTCACCCTCGCCCTCCAGCGTGATGCACTCGACCGCACACTCCTCTACACAGGTTCCACATCCGTTACACTTCTCTTCATCTACTACTGCTGGCATTTTTCTTTCACTCCTTTTACGTAGTTTCCATTCCTCTTATTAATCCTTATTATAAATTACTCTTTACGCTTTCCGCTCTTATCAACCGGAGGGCCCGCACTCACTCGCGCTCCGCACCGGCAAGCGTTCGTATCGCGAGATAGACTTCCTTATCACCGATTCGCCAGGTCTTCCCATACACGCGTTCGTTCTCGGTACTACTCGCGGGCGTTCCTTCCTCGAGCGTCTCGGCCAGCGTCTCCGTGCAGATATACTCTGCAAAGTGCCGGATGGCATCCCTGACCTCCGCGTCGCAGGCGTAGGTCAATGCTATCCGCTCGGTATATTCCAGATCGAGATCCTTCCGCATACCCTGCGCACGCCGCACGATGTCACGCACCAGACCTTCCTCGATCAGTGCCCTGTCCGGGCAGCAATCCAGGTACAGGCAGAGTCCCGCCTCCAGCTCTACAGCCCGGTACTGATCGCGTTCGCCAGTAAGGGCTTCTGCCGCTGCGCTCGTGGCATCCTCGAAACGCACGTCACGGACGTTCACTTCATCCTCCAGCACCGCAATCAGCTCCTCACAGTGTGCACGCTGTTCTGCGCTGCACGTGATCACCAGTTCGCGCAAGGGCTGCCGTATCTTGATACCCGCATCTGACCGTGCTCGCCGCCCAGCCTCAACCAGGTCTGAGATCAGTCGCATCGCAGATTCCACATCTGTATCGATGAGCGCTTCGTCGGCGCGAGGATAATCGCAGAGATGTACGCTCTCTTTTGCACCGTCTAAAACACCGCGTACGATGTTCTGATAGATATGCTCGGTGACGAACGGGACGAAGGGCGCGAGCAGTTTGCAGAGCGTGACGAGCACCTCGTAGAGTGTTACATACGCGCACTCCTTATCCAGGTTCTCCTCGGTGATCCAGAACCGGCGTCGTGAACGCCGTATGTACCAGTTGCTCACCTCATCCGTGACGAACTCCTCGAGCTTCCGTGCGGCCACGTGCAGTTCATAGCGCTCAAGAGCTGTAATGACTTGCTCGGTGATGGTGTTCAGCCGCGAGATGAGCCAGCGATCCATGGGGTTACGCTGCTCGACCGGGATGCGTTTCCCTGCTGGATTGAACTCGTCGATGTTCGCATAGGTGATAAAGAAGAAGTACGAGTTCCAGAGCGTATTTAGGAACTTCTTTTGCTTTTCCCTGATCGCATCCGCGGAGAACCGGATGTCCTCGGTCAACGGCCCGGCGGTAACGAGATACCAGCGCAGCGCGTCCGCCGCTTCGGTCTTGAAGAGCGCATTGATGTCCACCACGTTACCTTTGCTCTTGCTCATCTTCACGCCCTTCTCGTCGAGGATGTGGCCGAGCGAGAGCACCGTGAGGTACGGCGGCTGGTCAAAGACCGCGGTCGCTACCCCGAGGAGCGAATAGAACCAGCCGCGTGTCTGATCGATCGCTTCAGTGATGAAGCTTGCGGGAAAGTTCTTGGTGAAGCTTTCCGTTTCAAAGGGATAGTGCCACTGTGCGAACGGCGCGGATCCAGAATCGTACCAGCAGTCGATCACGTCCTTTACCCGCTGCATAGCACCACCGCACGCGTCGCACCTCAGGATGACGTCATCAATGTACGGTCGGTGGAGATCTATATCGTCGGGCACGGGACTTGTAGCCTGCTCCTGCACCTCCTTGAGGCTGCCCACGCAGTGCTGTGCGCCGCAGTCCGTGCAGATCCAGATAGGTAACGGCGTGCCCCAGAACCGCTCTCGACTCAGTGCCCAATCGGCGATGTTCTCCAGGAAGTTCCCGAACCGGCCGTATTTCAGATGACCGGGATACCAGGTGATCTGCTCGTTGTTTGCCAGCAGGTGGTCACGGAGCTGAGACATCCCGATGAACCATGATTCACGTGCGTAATAGAGGAGCGGAGAATTGCAGCGCCAGCAGAAAGGATAGGAGTGCACATAGCGCTCCTCTTTGTACAGGATCCCGCGCTCACGCAGCATCTCAATGATCTCGCGATCCGCGTCTTTTACGAAGATGCCCGCAAGGGGCGGCACCTCGTCGGTGAAGCGACCTTCGGTATCCACCGGTTGCGTAAAGCCCAGCTCACGCACCTTGCAGGCCTCGTAATCAACCTCACCAAATGCGGGCGCGATATGCACGATGCCTGAGCCCTCATCGAGGGTGACAAACTCGGCCGTGATTACCCTGTGTGCCGCTCCTTCGATATTCGCATAGGTAAAGAGCGGCTCGTACTCCTCACCTTCCAGGTCCTTGCCTTTGAGCCGCTCCAGAACCTCATAATCATCATGAATTACGTTCAATCGCGATTCCGCGAGGATGAACAGCTCCTCGCCCGTCAGTCCGTATTCGTCCTCCACAGTCACCCGTATCTTCGCGTAGGTGTGCTCTGGATGCAGGGCAAGTGCGATATTACCGAGCAGCGTCCAGGGCGTGGTCGTCCAGGCCAGCAGGAAGGTCGGGGTCGCTTCGTCCGCCGTTCGCTTCAGCTTGAACTTCACGAAGACTGACGGCTCTTCCACGTCCCGGTAGCCCTGCGCGACCTCGTGGCTGCTCAGCGTGGTCTCACACCGCGGGCAGTACGGCACGACCTTATGCCCTTTGTAGAGCAGCCCCTTCTCCCAGATCGTCTGCAGTGACCACCAAACGGACTCGATATAACTTTTATGGAACGTAATGTACGGATCGTTCATATCGATCCAGAAGCCCACGCGTTTGGTGGCGTGCACCCATTCTTTCTCATATTTGAAAACTGATTCTTTACACTTACGGTTGAAGTTCTCGATGCCGTACCGCTCGATCTCGGGCTTCGTGCGAATACCCAGCTCCTTCTCCACCTCGATCTCGACCGGCAGCCCGTGCGTATCCCAGCCTGCTTTACGGGGCACATAGTAGCCACGCATCGTCTTATACCGAAGTACCAGGTCTTTAACGACGCGGGTGAGGATATGACCGGGATGCGGGAGGCCGTTCGCGGTAGGGGGCCCTTCGACGAAGACGAAGCGCTCACCGCCCTCGCGCTGGCTCACACTGCGCTCGAAGGTCCGCTCAGTATCCCAGAGCGCCAGAATCGCCTGCTCCTGCGCCAGGAAATCCGCTTTTTGCGTCTCTTTCTCAAAATACGGCATGTAAATCACCATATACTTCGCCTGTTCGTTCGTGACAGTATATGTACGTGCCTTGGTAGATATATCTTTATAGCAAGCGCTCGCCGTGGAGCGCTTTTATCTCACGAGACGTTCTTTTCTTCCACCGCATACTGTAGTAAGTACTTACTCACGTCCTCATGCAGGAGATACGTACCATCCTCGCCATTGGATTTTCCGTTCGGCACATCGTCTGCTCGGGTCAGCGAGCGGGCTATGGGATGTCCGCGGCTGACGCATTTGGCGATGTGGATACGAGACGTTGTGCACGTGATTTTTACGTGCTCGATCCCTATGAGCTTCACGAAGGGCTGAAGGTCCTTGAGGACGTGATCGGTCTCGTTGATGGGGTGATTTTGGGCGCGGGATTCGAGAGCGCGGATTTCAGCTCTCTGTCGGAAACCGCGCAGCGCAAGATCCTGGGGAACAGCCCGGAGAAGATGCGCATGGTGGCGGACAAGGTGTGGCTGGCAGCGCGTCTGGACGAGTTGGGTTTCCCACATCCCCGGACGTTAAGCGGTCGCGCGATATCAGCGTTATGTGCCCAGAAGAAGCGCATACCGCTCTGTTACCCGGTGGTGGCCAAGCCTGCCCAGGGCGGTGGTGGTACCGCGAACTTTTTCTGTCAGACCGAAAAGGAGCTGATCAGATCGGCGAAGGCACTGCCGGACTTCCTGTATCAGGACTACATCAACGGGCAGCATGCTTCGGTCTCTGTGCTCTTATCACGACAGGACGCGGTCTCGATCTGCCTGAACGAGCAGCTGTTAGGAGTGCAGTCGCTGTGCGCGCCCGGGCCGCTGGTCTACTGCGGTAACATCTCACCCCTGGCCGCTCCACGATCCACTGAGGCGTGCGAGCTTGCAGAGGACGTGACCGGGGAATTGGGGCTGATCGGCTCGAACGGCGTGGACGTGGTGATTACCGACCACGGTCCGGTCGTTATCGAAGTGAATCCGCGCGTACAGGGCAGTCTGGACACCGTTGAGCTCGCGACCGGGATAAACCTGGTAGATGCGCACGTTCGCGCCGTGGTGGGTGAGGAGCTGCCGGCACGCATCCAGGTGAACCGATACGCTGCCAAGATGATCGTATTTGCTGCGCGCGACGGGTTAATAGCTAAAGATCTCACGGGTGAGGGACCAGGAATAGTGGACATACCAGCACCAGGGCGAACGGTGCACGAGGGCGAGCCCATCGCGACGGGAATCGGTATTGGTGCGACACGAGCAGACGCGTGCACGATGGCGCTGGCGCGGGTAGCACGGATACACGCGGCAGTGACCTGAAAAGAAGCGGATCTCAGACCTTCCCTGGATTGACCCTGCGGCCAGACATCCAAAAAGGTTAGGGTATCGTATACACGTTCTCGAGAACCTTTAACTGCTGGGTTACCAATCTCTCTATTTGCTATGCGGTGGACGTACGCGAAGGCGGGAGTGGATATCACGAAGGAGCACGGCGTGGTCAAAGCGATCTCTGAAATGATCACGCGGCAGACCGGTTTGCAGGGCTTTGCAGGGCTCTTCGAGCTCCCTTTTGATCCCTTCCATCTCATCGCGATATCGACCGATGGCGTTGGCTCGAAGGTGCTCATCGCGGAGCAGCTCGGGAAGTGGGACACCATCGGGATCGACTGCGTCGCGATGAACGTAAATGATCTGTACTGTCTGGGTGCGACGCCACTTGCCTTCGTTGATTATCTCGCGCTCGATCGGCCCGATGAGCGGGTCGCGGTGGCGGTGGCCCGGGGTCTGGAAGCCGGTGCGGAACTCGCTGATATTTATATCGTGAGCGGCGAGACCGCGATATTACCGGAACTGGTGAACGGTTTGGACCTCTCAGGGACCTGTGTCGGTTATGTGCATAAAGACCGGGTAATTACGGGCGAGAAGATCGTGGTGGGCGATCTCGTCCTGGGGCTCAGAAGTGCAGGCGTCCACAGCAACGGCTTGACGCTCGCCCGGAAGGTGGTTGAAGCCGCAGGGTTTGCGTATACCGATCCGTTCCCGCCCAATCCCGAGACGAGCATCGGTGCAGAGCTGCTCATACCGACGCGGATATATACAGAGGTCCTGGAGCTGATGGCGCGCTGCGAGGTGCATGGCGCGGCACATATCACGGGCAGCGGATTCCTCAAGCTGACCCGAATTACCGAGCTCGGCTACGATATCTATAATCCGTTCGAGCCGCAGGAGATCTTTGCGTTCCTCCAGGAGCAGGGCGACATCGCTGCCGAGGAGATGTATAAGACGTTCAACATGGGAATGGGCTTCGCGGTAATTATTCCCGAGCATGCGAAGCGAGAAGCGTTACGTATAACCGGCGGTCAAATCGTCGGCGAGGTCGTGGCCAAGAGCAAGGGAATTAAAGTCGGTGACGTACGGATCGTGTAACGTTCGCTCGTGCTGTGCTATGAAAGGCGTGAGGCGCGCGGTTACTTCATCATATCCATCAGTTTACCGAGCGGCATCCCTTTCATCGCTGGCAGTTTCCCGCGGCCGCCTTTCCCGAATTGCTTCATCATCTTCTGCATCATGCGGTGATACTTGAGCAGCGAGCTCACCTCTGCCGTGGTCGTGCCCGCCCCACGCGCTATGCGCCGTAGCCGTGAGCCGTCAATGATCTTCGGGTCATTCAGCTCTTCCTCGGTCATCGAATCCATGATCACCCGGAATAGGCCCAGTTTATCCTCGGTGATCTGGTACATTTCATCATTGAGATCAACGCCCAAACCACCCAGTGGCATCATCTGCATGATCTTCTTGAACGGCCCCATCTTGCGCACCGCTTCCAGCTGCTTGTACAGGTCGTTCAAGGTGAACTTACCCTTGAGGATGTCTGCATCCACCTCCTTCTCGGTCAGACTCTCCTCTGCCATCTCGATCAGCGACTTGATATCGCCCATGCCGAGCAGCCGCGAGATGAACCGATCAGACTCGAATTTCTCGAAATCGTCCACCTTCTCGCCGGTACCGATGAAGGCCACCCCGGAGCTCGTCTCGGAGACCGCGGAGAGCGCGCCACCGCCCTTCGCCGTGCCGTCCATCTTCGTTATAATGATGCCCGTGATACCCACCGCGGCATCGAATGCGCGCGCCTGCACCGATGCCTGCTGTCCAATGGCGGCGTCCAGCACAAGGAAGCGATGTTCCGGCTTGATCAGCGCGCCGATCTCCTTTATCTCCTCGATCATCTCCGCTTCCAGCGCGTGCCGACCGGCGGTATCAATGATCTTGACATCGTACTTCTCGAACGCTTTGATGCCTCCTGAAACGATATCCGTCACGCTCTTCCCAGGCGGTAGATGAGCGCCATCATAAAAGGGCACGCCGATCGAATCGCACAATTGTCTGAGCTGGTCGGAGGCTGCGGGCCGGTAGACGTCGGCACAGATCACCGCGGGCTTCAAACCCTTCTTCTGGAAATACCGTGCCAGTTTCGCGCACGACGAGGTCTTTCCCGTGCCATGCAATCCGACCATCATGATCTTCTGCGAGCCCAGCGGCACGTCAACACCCGTGCCCAGAATGTTAATCAATTCCTCATAAACCACCTTGATCACGTGCTCACGCGGATTGAGGGTCGGCCTCTCAGTCAAGCTCCGCTCACGGATACGCTCCGAGAGCTCTTTCACCAGCGCGATCTTCACATCCGCCTGGATCAACGCCCGCTGGATGTCCCGCACGAGCTCCTCGACCGTCTGTTTGTCGATCCGCTTGGCCTTTGCGATCTTCTGGATTGTCTCCTTCAGCGAGCTGCTCAACCGTCCAAGCATCATCTCCTCCTGTCCGTTACGTCACTTGTAAATTCCACGTACTACCCTTTAAATCAAAGCAATAAATCAATCCCGCGATACAATGCTGCGCTAGGGTTCCTACCCGGTCCGCTCTCCCGGGACCTCAATGCCCAGATTGATCGTTATCTCCGCGATATCTTCGCAATACTTCGCGATCTTGCCCAGGCTCTCGATGATCGCAAAGGCGTGAATCTTATCGGTCACACTCAATTCCTCTGCCAGAATACGCTCATTTATCTCGTTCACGTGCTCGATCAGCTGATTCGCATCACGGATCGCCTCATTCGCTTGCTTCACGTCACGCTTCCGTAACGATTCCAGGGTCTTCAGAAAGAGCTTTTTCGTGCTCGTTCCGATCTCCCGGATGTTCTCGATCCCTACCGGGGCAGTCATCATCAGCGAGTGCTTCGCGATTCGCTCAACGTGATCACCCATCCGCTCCATATTCTTCACCACGATCCGGTAGCCGAGGCTGTCCCGTTGCCCGCTCATCTCGATCTTCTTCGCGAGCTCCGGATCACTGACCGTGGCCTTGAGCTGTCGTACCAGGAGCAAATAGAATCGGTCGATCTCATTATCGCGCTCAATGACATCCTGTGCCCGGTTCTTATCGCCCAGTTCGAGCGCAGAGATCGCATCCTCGAGCATAGCGATGATGATCTTGGACATGCTCTGGATAGCATCCCTGAGCGTAAAATCCTCATATTTCAGGAAACTCTTGAGCACGATCTCTTTCGAGGATTCGCCCACGACCTCCATGCCGATGAGTCGCTTCCGCACCTCTTCTTTGATCCGTTTGCGTGCCTCAGCCTCGAAGCCGCCCGGTGAGAGCAGCTTCACGACATCGTAGCCCACGAGGTAATGGGCAATGAGATATCTGAAATGGTCCTCGAACTGTTCAGTTTCCGCGAGGGTGAGCTCAGCAGACAGCACGCGCTCGTCGCCCTCCCGTACGGGTGTGAGGAGGAGCGAACTGTCAGGCTGCTGCACCAGGAGGAGCTCGTCGCCCTGCTTGACCGCAGCTTCACGCGCCCATTTAATGGGCAGCGAGATCGTATAGGTAGAGCCACCGGTGAGTTGTACTTTACGCTTCTCCGCTTTCATAACCATACCGCTTCGTATACCTCTATATATTTGAGTATTTTATATAATCGTAGCGAAACGGCACAGGATTTTTATCTTTCCGTCGCTAGATACCACTAGAGACTATGGCACAGGAGGATTATATCCCTCGCTACGAGTATGAGCGGCTGGAGAGCGAATATCGTCGCTTGCGTCGGAAATACGAGGAGACAGAGGCGTATAAAGAAGATCTGGAGCGGCTCGTCTCGAAATCGCGGTCACCACCACTGGATTGCGGCTTTGTGGTTGAGCAACTGCCCGAGGGCGCACTGGTGAATCTGAATGGTGCCTTGAAGGCCTTGCCCTATGGGCCGCTCAGCGATGATGAGCTTGAGCAGCTCCAGGATGGTAAGTTCGTGTTCATCGGCCGAATCCCGGATAAAAGTAACCCCAGCGGGTTTTCCATTGGCATTACGAGCGTCTTCGATCGCATGGTGGATTTAGAGGTGGGAGAGATTGAAGAGCTGCGTAAGGCTGATGATGAGGAGGGTTGGATCGCAGAGATCTCCACTGGCCGTGGCCGCGGCAGGATCTATAAACAGCTCAAGGAGGACGAACGCGGTTCAATACGAGAAGGGATGAAGGTCGGTATGCTCCCCGGAACGCTCGATATTAAACGCACGTACCGGACACGTGAATATGCCCAGTACGAGGTGACGAAGAGTCCAGGCGTGAGCTTCAGGGACATCGGCGGCCTGACGGGCGTGAAACAGGAGTTGGTCAAGAGCATCATTCTCCCCATGCTCAATCCCGACGACTACACGAAATTCGGGGAGAACTCGCGCCGGATTCTGATGTACGGCCCGCCGGGATGTGGGAAGACGATGTGTGCGAAGGCGCTGGCCTCAGCACTACCCAATTGCGAGTTCGTGAAGGTGGGCGCGGGCGAGCTCTTCAGCATGTGGCTGGGTGAGTCGGAGCGGAATGTGCGTATGGTCTTTAAGGCGACGAACGATAAATTAGATGAGGGCGATATAGATTACGGCGTTATCTTCTTTGATGAGATCGATGCGCTCGCCCAGGAACGAGGCATGTTCGCCGGATCTTCTGGCGCGCCCGAACGCGTTACCGGTCAACTGCTCGATATCCTCGATGGCTTTTATGCACTTCATCCACACCTGACGGTTATCGGGGCGACCAACCGCCTGCATCTTATTGATTCCGCGTTCCGATCGCGATTCGATAAGATCATTGAAGTCCCGAAGCCCGATCGCGCGGCGGCGATGTCCATTCTGCCCATCTACGCCGAGCGTGTCCCCATTGACAGCTACCTGATAAAGGAGAAGGGAAGCGAGGCGGCGGCTCGTGCGTATCTGGTAAAAGAGCTCAGCAATTACCTGTACGCTGATGTCTATGTAGAGACGGAGATCGGCCGAATCAAGCGCGAGGATACCATTACCGGACGGTTCATCGCGCAGATCTTCGGCTATGCGCGTGACAAGGCCCTGGAGGAGCGAACGATGCTTATGATGAAGCAGGGCGCGATCGGCGATGCAGCACTGAAGCAGATGTGGGAGCGCGAGGGTCTTTCAACGATCCTGGATGTGGGTGAGCGTGCCAAGGAACTGCTGAAGCGCTACAAGCACACCGATGAGATTGGTGTGGACGCGCGGCACCTGAAAGAAGGGTTTGATAAGTTCGTGCAGCGGCGCGCGGAGGAGATGCTGGCATCAGGCTTTGAAGAGGTGCGCGAGGAAGAGACGGGCATGCACTTCTGAGCGCCGAGTTAACCATGGAGCGAGTCGATCTGAGCCGATGGCAAGGACTCGAGCATGAATTTCGCGTGGGGCTCAGCTCAGATTCGCCTGGTCTGTACCGATATGCACGGTTCTATCACGTTGATGAAGTCATTCACGCGCTCGAGACGTACAGGTTCTTTGACGGTGTTTCCGCAATCTGCTCGAAGCTACGGCGGCGGAACGACGGCTTTCTGCGGAACGGCTCGCGGATTTACATCTGCACCGGCGGACATCTCGAGATCGCCACGCCGGAATGCCGCACCGCGTTCGACGTGCTCAAGTATGACAAAGCGGCCGAGCTGTATATGCAGATCGGTGTGGAACGGACGAACGAGAAGTATCAGGAGAAATTGCGCCGGCGGCGGAGTCGGCTGACGTATATCCAGTGCTGGAAGGCGAACGTAGAGATCGATAAGCGGTACAGCAGGGGCACCCATGAGTCGTACATGGTGGAGCGCAAGAAATTTGTGGGGCGCGAGCATCTGCTCATTCCGTATCTAATCATTCGGAAGCTCTTCTTCGGCGCGGGTGGCTACGTTGCGGAAAAGGAGGGCATTAAATACGTGCTCTCGCCCAAAGCGATGGTTGCTCGGCGCGTGATCACGGAATCACCCTCGCAGTGGCCGATTCTCTCGACCAGGGACGAGCCGCTGAGCACCAAGGACACCTATCGCGTGCACGTCACGTCAGGCGAAGGCGTCCGTTCGGAGGTAACACGACTGCTTTGCAATGCGATAACGTCGTACGTCATCGACGCGATCGAGTCGGGGAAGATCACGCAGGTCCAGGATCTGTGGAACCCGCTGCAGACCTTCAAGGATCTCTCGGAGAATATCGAGGGCGAGTGGCGGGTCAAATTGATGAACGGACGATCAGAGACCGCGACCGATTATCTGTCGAGCAATTATCTTGCCGCGATCGAGGAGTTGTTCGAGGAGCGTGAAGTATCCTACTGGGACAAATACGCCCTGGACACCTTCAAACGACTCTGCACCAAGTTGGAGCAGGGCTTGCTGGAGGACCCGTACGTCTATCGTCGGGTCGAGTGGCTGATGAAGCGCTGGGCGATCAAGCATGCGCTGGATGACTTTGAATACCGCACGATCCCCAAAGGGAAGTTTGATTACCGGAACATGTATCCGATGGACGAGCTGATAGAGCGCGAGATCGCTGCATCGTTCGATTACACCAATCTCTGCGACCATGATTTATACGAGTGCGTTGCGGATGCGATCGGAGCGGAGCGGCTGCTGACCGAGGAGGATCTCGGAGAGGCTTTGCTCTTTCCGCCGCGGAACTCACGAGCTGAGTTGCGCGTGCGGCTCGCGGCGGAATTCGAGGATGCCACACTGGGCTGGAACAAAATAACGATTAACAGAGAGCCGGAAGTGAAGATCGATATGAGCCGGCCGAGCAGCGAGGAATACGCACGACTCTTTGAGCGGTACCCGGAGCTCGAGCGAATGCCCAGTGCGGTGGTGGTCTTTTTCCGCGAGCGTAGCAGAGGCGAAGGCTCGCGACAGGTGCTCGTACGGTTGCTTGCGGAAGAGGATGATATTCGGGGGTGGGAGGACGAGATCACCCGCGAGATCCGGAATCGAATCGTGCGCAATCCGTACCTGGATTATTTATTGTACGCACAAAACCGAACCTTCCGATTCGATAACCTGGACGGTTGGAATGCGGCCTCGATACAGGATAAGATCGATGAGATACATCGCGAGGAGCGCTGTGATCAGGACGAGTGAGCACTGCGTGGCGCGAACCGAGCAGTCGTCCGGCGTGCGTACTGATTGCAGCCCGTGAACAAGAGCGAGCGCGCAGGGAGAGAGATCGGTGCAGCGGAGAGGAACGGAGACGAAGATACGAGGGGTCGAGCAGGAATACCCGGTAAGCGCGAAAGGGCATCTCAATCCCTCATTGCTGGCGAATACCGCTATTCAGGGCTTGAAATGGCGGCAGATCTCACATGAGGTAGCCTGGGATCTCGGCATGGAGACCTCGCAGGAGCTACATGAGGCACGGATACGGTCTTCGTTCGCCGATAATGGCTCGCGGATCTATAACGATATGGGCCATCTCGAGATCGCGACGCCCTCGTACAATAACCCGTTTGACGCGGTCGCGTACGACAAAGCCTCGGAGATCTATGCTGTTATAGGCTCCCAGGAGGCGAGCATCGCGCTCCAGGAGCGCGTGATGGTCCATAAAAACAACGTGGCCAATTCCTTCGGTACCCTCGAAGCGGGTGCGCGCGGCGGCAAACGGCGCACCATAACGACCAGGACCTACGCCACCCATGGTAACGTTATTACCACCCGTGCCGCATGCACAGACTGGAGCAGGGTGGAACGTGCGCTTATCCCCTGGATTGTGACGCGAATCGTGTTCACCGGTGGCGGTGATGTGGTTTCCGGTAAATTCACCGGAGCGGGTGGTGTGAAGTTCGTGATCTCGCCACGTGCGCTCTTTGTCACGCAGCAGTCCTCACTCTCGACCACCACGAGCCGCGGCATCCTCAACACACGCGATCAGCCGCATGCCGCGCACCACTACTGGCGGCTCCATGATATCCATTATGAAGCACTCCGCTCTGAATATGCGCTCTTTCTGCGCGACATCATGCAGGCACTGGTGATTCGCGCTTTTGAGCAGGGGTTTCTGATCGGCGCGCCGGAGCTCGAAGATCCCGTGAGCACTTTCAAGCAGCTCGCACTGGATACAAAGTCGTGCGAGTGGCGGATAACGCTGAAGAACGGTGAGCGAACCGACGCGGTTGCCATTTTGCAGTTCTATCTGGACGCGGTGGAGCGCCTGCAGGAATCAGAGGAGCACGGCCCGAGCAGATGGGATGAGCTCGGGCTATCGTGCTTCGCGGAGCTTCTGGCGGATTTGGAAGCACGACGGCTCGAGAAATACGTTGATGGCATCGACTGGGTGACGAAGCTCGCATTGCTCGTGAATTACGAGCCAAGAACTGCCGCGGAGGGCATCGGTATCTGCAACCAATATGCACTGCTCGATGAGTCATCACGGTATTATCTGGAGGGCGGGAAACGCGGCATGAAGAGCAACGTGCTTTTCAATCCCTGCGATTCGCTCGCCTTCGTGGAGCATGCCGTGCCGGGCGTGGACTGGACTGCGCTGCCAGATCGCGTCTCCTACGCAGTAGCTCATGCACCGGAGCAAACGCGTGATTTCTTTAAGACCGCGCTCCTGAAGCGGTATGGATCGCAGGTACGCAGGATGAGCTGGTCAACAATCGAGTTGACGGCGGGGAGGGTGCTGCTCGATGAGCCGTTCATGCTGAACGCGGAAGAGATCGGTGATACCCTGGCGGAAGAAGCAGCGGCGTTGCCAGCGATCTTAGCAACGGCGAAGCGGTTGTATCCTGAAAAGGTGACGCTGTAACCCTAACGTTATCTTCGCGACTTGCTTACGTAGGGAAAATATAAATAGTACGGGCGCCAATGAGTAGGTAGCGGCGCTTAACCAGTAGCGGAGGATGAAGCGAGCCATGATCGCAGCGATTTCAAGTGCGGATTTTGAAGAGGAGGAGGAGTTTGAAGAGGAAGACGGGGCGATTGTGGAGGAGACCGAATTCGGCGGCGACGAGAAGACGAAAGAGATGACCAGTATTATGGAGCGGCTGAAGACGCGCGAGAAGAAGGAAAGAGCCGCTGATCTGGTGAACAAACTGAAAGGCAAGAAGAAGGCGAATAAGAAGATCATGCCGTACGAGATTTATGCCACCTCTGGTGAGTGAGTTAGTGATAACGTTCATCGATAGCAGAGCTAAAAGGCCCTCATTCCACACTTTTCTGTAAACGACCGCAGGCTGCGTTATTCTTCTTCAGGTCGTTTCGGGTATCTATGCAGGCACGGGACCGTCTGCTGGTGCTGGTTCGGCTCCGCTCAGGTAGAGTCGCGTCCACCAGATAACGACGAGCGGCTGGACGATAACGATGGAGACCACCATGCTCAGCAGCCCGCCAATCGAGGGTATCATGCCGAGGATCATACTCGCGAGCACGGCGATCACAAGCACGACAACCCAGAGCAGGAAGACGTCGAGTTTATGCTCCATGAAGAACCGGAATCCGGTTTTAAGGCCTTCAATGGCTCTGAGGTCGCTGATGACCACGGCATAGGGTGGCACCGCGAGGATGATGCTGATGATGAGCATGTAGAGTAGCAGGAGTACCATCCCGATTCCGAACAGCGCCCATGCGCCCATGCTCGCGGGATCGAACGGTGACCCTGAGCTCTCAGCACTGGAGATGACAGATATAAGGCCTGGAATCAGGAAGACGAGGCCAGCAAACTCTATCAGGGCAATGAGCAGACTGACGCCGAACAGGCTCAGGAACTTCCGCCGCCCGTAGTCAAGCATATCCGCGAGGCTGGTATGGCCGGTCTTCGCCGCCACCTGTGCCATGCCAATCGCGCCCGCGTTAAAGAAGGAATTGATCAGCAGCATGAGGATCACGGTTACCAGGATCGCACCGAGCAGTAATCCGGCGCTCGCCATGAGCGGTGCGGATAACTGCTGCATGATCTCCGGCGGGAGCTCACCCGAGTCGGTCAGGTACGGCAGTATGGTGGGGATAAACGGGCCAATCGCAATCACGAGTGCACTGCCAATAATCACCAGAGCCACGATCCCGAAAACAACAAAACTGAAGACGAACGGGAGGCAGATAACAAGATTCGTCTTCCAGGTGGCAAAACCGTTGCTGAGGTTCTTGCTGAGATTTTCAACCATGAGCGATACACCGAGATTCCATTGGTTCCCGCACACTTAAACCTTCCGGTCAGTCAGTCCGTTCGTTCGTTTCGAGAGCGAGCGTTTCACGTTGTTCGCGGAGAGGTGCGCGATGCGAACGGGCTCGGGCAGCTTGTGCCGCAGGATACAGGCTTTCGTGAGCTGTAGCGCGGTTTGGAATGCGACCTTGTGCCCGGGCGCGACAATAATGGGTCGGCAGCCCGTTTTACTCTTCAGGTAATAGCCGACTTCCCGGTTATCGTAACGAATGACGCGCGCATCGCCTTCCACCGTGGGGAGCTCGCCCGTGCCACAGAGGAGCTTCTTGGTCACGCCGATGGTCGGGATGTCCAGGAGCACGCCGATATGCGTGGCCAGGCCCGCGTACCGGGGATGGTTGATGCCACCACCGTCTACTATCACCAGGTCTGGCTGACTGCTGAGCTTGCGGAACGCGGCAAGAAGAGCAGGCGCTTCCCGAAACGCGAGCAGCCCGGGGATATAGGGGAACTCGACCGGCAGCACGGCGTATGCATACTCGAGGACCTGAAGACCAGGGTAATCGAGAAGGACGATTGCTGATACGATCTTCTCCTCAGCGTGTGAATCGAGGAAGAACGCCTGATCAGCGCCGGCGATGAGGGCGATCTCCTCGGGGTCGAAGGTATCCTCTATGATCGTGCGTGCCGCAATTTCTTCCTGAATACCGTAGAGTTCCTCGGTACGACCCATGTAAAAACGCCTCAGTCGTTGTTTTTCACTCGCTGGAGCTAGCCGTTTTCGTTACCGCTGAGCCAGGCGCTTCAGCCGCTCGCGTATGTCGCGCCAGTGGCTCCCTTCCCAGTAGATTCTGCCGCAGCGGTCGCAGACCCAGAACTCCCAGATGCCGATCATATCCTGGGGCACGTACTGGTTATGCCTGAGCAGAGCGGACTCCCGGGCATCCACTTTCCGTATCCGCGCGTTACATTCGCTACAGCGCTCCGGAACAGGCTCGAGCTTCAGGGGAATGTGCTGCTGGAGCAATTCCTGCAGCTGATCCTGGATCTCGTCAGCCTTGATGAGTATGCAGCGCGTACCTTTCCGTATCGCAGTTGCGACGAGTTTTTTATCGCGCGTGAGCAGTATTCTGCCCTCGCGCGCGGCGAACGTGACAAGGGCATTGTCCTCGTCTCCCTGATCGCGGCTGAAGGGCAAATCAGCGGCGTATCGGGTATCGTAGCCAAGGATACGGAGCCACGTGGTGAGCTTACCGAACATCCGGTCAGTGAGGAATCGCAGTTGCTCCTGCTCGTCCTCGAACCGGAAGATTTTGTGCTCGAAATCAACCACCGTACCGTCCTCGATCTCAACGCCCTCAGCGCGCAGCAGTTGTATCTTCATCGCCACGCCACCACCGTACTCACCGACCTCGCCGGTGCTGCGCACCACGCGATGGCAGGGTATAATTATGGGTTGCGGATTCCTGGCCACCGCCTGCCCGATGGCTCGTGCCGCGCGCACAGAGCCGGTCAGGGCGCGCGCCAACTCGCCATAGGTCGTCACTCGACCTTCAGGAACCTGTGTCAGCAGGTTCAGGACAGCCGTCTGGAAATTTTTATACGTGCTCAGCGGCTTGCCGGTCTGGAGGGCGGACACCGGGATTGAGCCATCGTGAATAGCTGTTGCAACCAGAGCGCCCTTGATACCAATTTCGCGCAGGAGCTCGAGGTCGTCATAGTGTTTGATGCCACCACCACACAGAAGAGCGTGATCAGAGACCGCCACCGCTGCTTCGAGGAACGCGCGATCAATGCCGCTTCTCGCGCCTACGCGATCCAGATTCAGGAGAATAACCGCTTCGAGCGGGAGGTCATTGAGCATTTTGAGCACGTCGAGCGGAGCTGCTTGTAGGCGTTTGTCATGAGTCAAGATCTTGTTATTGATGATATCGATGCTTACACTCACCGGTATGTCGCTACGCGCGGCCGCAGCGATAAATTCGAGCGAAGCGGTCTCCGTTCCGAGCACAAAGGTATCTGCAAGTCCGGCCGTGCCAGCCTCCTGTAATTCGCCCAGCTCATGAAGCCCGTAATCCAGCATGAGGTGCGGTACACCGTTTCGCAGTGCTTGCACAACCGTTCGATTATCTCCCCTGCCGGTGAGTCGATTGAGATCAGCGATATAGAGCTCCCGGGGTTTGAACTCCTGAACGATCGTGAGCGGATCGGAAGAAAGAACACGTGAACTGAAGCGGTTTATCGGCCGATACTGGTCTCGCTGCCCCCGCAGGGCGTGAACAACCTGGCCATCAAGCAGATCTATCACTAATACCAGTCGGAACTTCATGGTTCGCCACCGCTCGCTCTCCACCTACCTACATGACCGCATAAGTGAGAGATCACCGTAAAGCATCCGCTGAGATAAGCGGAGCAAAAAAAACAGAAAAAAGAAAAACATTTTCCTCCGGTTATGACAAGAGGAAAAACGTTTACCCTCCACCAGGTCTCAATCGACTAATAGCGTTTTGGTCGATGCTTCTGGTAACATTCCTGACAGTAAACCGGCCGGGTGCCATCGGGCTTGAATGGTACTTCACATTCTTTACCACAGTCTGCGCACGTGACCGTATGCATCTCCCGTGGTGGGCGATCATACCCCTGCCGAGGTTTTCTGTCGAAGGATCTTCCTCTCATCATGGTCTACCTCCACTAATGTATAGAAGGTCTTTATTTAAATAACGCGAACAGTACTCCGTGGATGAGTCCTGGATCCGATTTATCCTCGCTCCGTCAGCATGATTTATTTGAGCACTGCGCTTTTTATGTTTGTTATTTGCTACGAAGCACGATGCGAATCGAACGAGCACGAGGCACCCGAGATTTCCTGCCGGATGAGATGCGAAAGCGGCGGATCATGGAGGAGCGCATGCGTGCGATTGCCGAACGCTGGGGGTATGAGGAGATCAGAACGCCGACGTTCGAGCGTGCGGAGCTCTTCACGCTGAAGTCCGGGCAGGAGATCCTGAAAGAGATGTACGCGTTCGCGGACAAGGGCGGGCGGCATCTGGCGTTACGGCCCGAGATCACCGCGTCGGTAATTCGGATGTACCTGAACGAGTTGAAGATGGCGCCGAAGCCGACGAAATGGTACTATTTCGGGAACTGCTTCAGGTACGAGGAGCCCCAGAAGGGCCGGTTCCGCGAGTTCTGGCAGTTTGGCACCGAGATCATCGGCTCAGACAGTCCGGAGGCACAGGCTGAGCTCATTGCGCTCGCTTTTTCTCTGGTAACGGCGTTAAACGTACAAGCGGAGCTGCATGTAGGTCATGTAGGGCTGATCAGGGAGCTGTTGAGTACTGCTTCAGAGCTGAACGAGGAGCGGATAAACATCGTGATGCGGCTGATTGACAAGGGTGAGCGCGCTGCGGTGATCGAGTTGCTGGCCGACGCGGGTGTCGAGCAGTCGGCGATTGACGATCTTCTGTATCTCATTGACTTAAGAGGGAGGGACGCCCTGCAGGAGGCGCGAGATCGGGGCGTCATTGCGGCGGAAAGCGCAGCGTTAGCGGAGCTGCAAGCGCTCCTGGAACTTCTTGCCTTTTACGACGTTGCGTTCACGTTGAACCTGGGGATCGCCCGTGGGCTGGATTACTATACGGGCATGGTCTTCGAGATCTATGAGGTGGGTGAAAAATTAGGCGCGCAGAATCAGGTCTGCGGTGGCGGCTCTTATCGGCTGGCAAAGCTCTTTGGCGGCGAGGACATCCCGTCAACCGGATTTGCGTTCGGCTTCGACCGACTGGCGGAGATCTTTGAGCTTGCTACGGACGAACTGAAACAAGGCGGCGTGGTCGTAGTGCCGATAGGGGATAAGAACGCAGATCGCACAATAACGAGTGCTGCCATTGAACTGGCGTCTCGATTGCGGCAGTACGTGCCCACGCATATCGATTTGATGAACCGGAGCCTGAAAGCGCAGCTCAAGTACGCCAACGCACGGAACGATTTATTTGCCGTGATGATCGGTGCGGACGAATTGCATGAGGGGGTAGTGACGCTCCGGGACCTTGTTACCGGTTCACAGGAGAAGCTGACGGTGGAGGCGTGCGTGCAGCGACTGCGTGCGTGTTTCGAGTTGCGGTTACAGGAGTAAGCGTGTAGAAGAGATGAGGACGAGAAAACGACCCAAGACCTTCGATGAGATGGTCGATGAGCTGGAGGCGGACATCAGAGAGGAGGAGCGGAGTTTCTTCGGTGAGAAGATGGTTGACGAGGCGTTCAATCCGAAGAACGTGGGCGAGCTGGAGCGGCCGGACGGTGTGGGTGCGGGTACCAATAAGGAAGGGTATACCCTGCAGCTCTATCTTCGCATCGCGGATGGAAGGATCACGGACAGCACATTTGTCACCGATGCTCGCGGCCCCACCATCGCCTTTGGCAGCGCGGTAACGGAGCTGGTGAAGGGAAAGACGGTGGAAGAGGCCGCGCAGATAGATGCGGACACGATCAAAGCCGCACTTGGTGGCGTGCCCGATGATGAAGAGCACACACCTGAGATCGCGCTTGATGCGCTCAAGGCGGCGCTCGAGGATTACCGCAAGCGGATGTAAGGATACCGGATAGCATCAGATCGCATTTGAACGTATACCGGCGATCCCGGTATCCGGACAGCACACAGACTGTGCTGTGCGTTTCACACGGCCACGTGCATCCACGTTCCTTTACGGAAGACGGCGTAGATAACGATCGCTCGTACGAAGGTCTCGATCAGCATGCCGACCCAGATACCCAGGAGCCCCCAAGCGAGGACGAACCCGAGCAGATAGGCGAGCACAACGCGGATTCCGAGGAGGCTGACGAAATTGATGAGCATCGGCACTTTGGTATAGCCTGCGCCGCGCATGCCGCCGCTGATGGTGAAGAACGCACCCAGCGCCGGCTCGGAGAAGCCGATGATGAAAAGATAGCACGCCGCCCAGCTTTTGACCTCACTGTTGCCGGTGAAACCCATCGCGATATAGTCAGGCAGGAGAATGAAAATGAGCCCGATTACGGCCATAAAGATCAGGCCGAGGTAGGTGGCTGCGAGCACCACCTGCGTCGCGCGTTCCTCGTTCTTCGCGCCCAGATACTGTCCGGCGAGCGTTGTGGCGGCGATGCTGAACCCGAACGCGGGCATATACGCCATGCTCTCGGCACGGAGCCCGATCTGGAAGCCGGAATAGCCGAGCGTGCCAAACGATAAGATCATCCAGGTGAAGATGATAGATGAGAAGCTCCACATCGCCATATCGAGGCCCGCAGGAATACCGATCCGGAACATCTTTTTTACCGTCTCCAGCCGGTACTGGACGTTTCTGCGGTAACCCGGATGTATGATCAAGTGGTTGGAACGCTGAAGCACCAGATATACGCCGAACGCAACGGCATATGAGGTGCCGGTTGCGATACCCGCGCCCAGGACGCCCAGCTCGGGGAACCCGAACTGGCCGAAGATGAGCGTGTAGTTCATGACGACATTGTAGACGTTGGCGATGAGATCCACGTACATCGGCGTCTTCGTGTCGCCGGCCGCGCGTAAGATGCCGTGGTAGGTAGAAACGAGCGCGACACAGGGAAAAAAGGAGAAGACCGCCCAGGTATACCTCGTGCCTTCTGTTATGACCGCACCGCGCGCGCCGAGGTAATAAATCACATGGGGGCCGACGAGGAGGCCGAAGAGCGCGATCGGGATTGAAATGAGGATGAGCGTAATCATCGTATCCGTGGCGACCAACTGTGCCTCGGTATAGTCCCGTTCACCCCAGCGCCGCGCGATGATCGCGATCGAACCGGTGACCAGGCCCATAGTAAGCGGAAAGAACATATGATAGAAAGCGAAGACGACGCCAACGGCGCTCAGGCTAACGTCCGCCGGGGGATATCGGCCCAGCATGACCGTGTCCGCGATGATCTGGGAGGTGAAGAGTAGATTGGAGATAATCGCGGGATACGCGAGCGCCATCACGCGCTTATAGATCGCCCTATCCATGAATCTCCAAAGGACGCGCGGATTTATCTTCGTTTAATCGCGGATTCGTAACCAGCGAGTTCATCGAGCCAGGTTGCTGTTACTTCACGGGCTACTCCTTTGGCGGCCGTCGCACGAAGAACGATGCGATCGCCACATGGTCAGTATGAACTGCAAGCGGGATCCGTCTGGCAGTTTGGATTGTGTCGAAGCCCTTGATCTGCCCGGTCAGGAACGGTGCGATAATAATCTCAAAATACTCGCCCAGATCTCTGATGAAGAAGTCCTCGAAGCCCAACAACCCGGCCAGGCGGAAGCAGAGGTTCGTTACTGTTCTGTACGCCGTACCATCGTGGGACTCGTCATCGACGATGAGCAGCTTCCGGCCGCGAAGCAGCTCCCGGGCGGCTCGTAGCTGCTCCTCGAGCATATGCGGATCGAGCACATTCAAGCTGATAATCGCTGGTTGCTGGCCTTTCTTTACCGCGCGATAACGGGCGAACAGCCCGGCGAAGCAGGCACCACCGGGCTCCAGAGCGAGTATCCCGAGTGGCTGGTCAGCTAAGATGCCGTCCAACTGCTCACCGACTTTAGCGATGAATTCGCCCTGCGGGGTGCTCCAGAACGCGCGGGGGTCTGTCTTCCTCAGCTCCTGTGCTTCCTCACGGAGTAGCTGGAAGGACTCAAGATCACTGCGTTTTATATAATAGAGGATGCCGTGTTTGGTGGCCTGGAGCTCGCCGTAGCGTATCCAGCGTTTCACACTCTCCGGATGGACGCCCAGGATCCGTGCGGCTTCAAGGACCGTGAACTCGAGTTCCATGTGACACTGTAAGGTATACCGCAGCAACAGTTAAGTCGTTTCTTCTCTGAAAAACACCTCACCCTATCTAGCTATGCATTCTGATCCTATTCAT
>JBNGDK010000027.1:0-25560 GCA_049975405.1 Candidatus Methanospirareceae archaeon | reverse complement strand
TACCGTGAGGTGGTAAGTAAAGGGTGACGGCGGACTTAACATAGGTGTTTTCATGGTGCACCCCCTCTTTATTTCTTAACTCACTGTCTACTTTTAGGGGTGCACCCCACTTTCCTTCTTACTTAGGTCACAGGGGCGATACAACGCATGGAGGAAGAAGAGAAGATGATGAGAGAAGAAGAGTGCATGGATAATGGGAAGCGGGGTAACCTTGGGCTGAGCACCGATGAACTGGCTGACGCGGAGCGGGACGACAGCATTATTGAACTGATCGTCTCTGTCCAGCAAGCAGGGAATGAGCGGGGGAAACGGATCTATTTTGACAGCAAGAGCATGGAGGAAATCAAGGCGACATGCGGCGATGACTTCTTCCTCTTCAACGGCAGGACGATGCTTGCTTTTGTCGACCCTGTTGGGGAGAAAATCACGCTCAAATCGCTCAAGGGCGTTTATAAGAGCTATCTCTAACCAGCTAAGCGCTCGATTGCTCCCTCATTGTGTTATTTGTGTGCCAACCTGCGCTGCGCACAGAGGCCCTCGAGTTCGCGAGAGCGAACGTAAGGGCCACCTGGCGGGAGCGAACGACTCGAAGCATGTGGCTTCACTCAGAGGGTGAGTACCGCGCCCGCACCACACCGAACTGCGGTCTCAGGATACAGGCGCAAGAGCTCCTTCCGACGCTTGGTGAAATGGCAGGGCATGATCAAACTCATATCGCGTAGTAATTCCAGCTGCTTGAAGCCATGAAAAGTGCCAATGATACCGTGGAGGTCACCGATGAGGTTCGCTGCTGCCATGATTTGCTCCAGCCCGGGATGCGCACCGCCGACGATCGCAACGACGCCCTCGCCATCGCTTGTCCTCAGCACCAGTGACTGCTCCTTGACTGGCCTGCCGACTTCGCCCGTCGTATAAACCGCGGGAACGATCTCCTTCGGTTCCGAGACTTCGACGACGCACGCTGCTTTCCCGGCGATCGCTTTCTTCAACCCGAGGGGGAACGAGCTGGGGAGGCAGACCGCAACGCCGGGGTGAAGCACCGCTCGTAATCCCCCGATGTGGTCCCAATGCTTGTGTGAGAGCACAATAATCGATAGGTCCCTGACCTGCACCCCGAACTGTTGCAGGTTATGCGTCAAGATCGTGCCCGATGCACCGGTATCAAAGAGGATCTTCCACTCATCCTGCTCGATCAAGCATGAAAAGCCCCAGTCACGCACGAAGCCTGCTTTCGCTTCACTATCATACACGATCTTCACGTTCACGTCCTTCTCCCTGCGCTAGTAGGTAGGGTGCTCTCCTCCTGTTGGCCGTGCGCTGGATGAGGCTTCAGCATAATATACCTGCATGATCGCGTCGTGCCTGCTGCTTGCAAGGACCCCACACAGCTACAGTAACACGGCCAGCACGGAATGGAGGAGCTCTAAGAGGGGTCGGGGATACAACCCCAGGATGATCGAGATGACCGCCAGGACGAGAAGCGGGACACTCATCGTTAACGGGGGGTCCTTGATCTTCGCGTCATTGGCGAGTTCTGGCTTGAGCGGCCCGAAGAAGATCTTCTTCGCCGCGGCGAAGGTATACACAATCGTCAGGAGCACTGCGGAAATACTCACTATAGCGATGATCAGGCCGACAGGAAGGGCACCCACGCCAAAGGTAAAGATCCCGGTGAACAGGACCCACTCCGCCGCAAACCCGCTCAAAGGCGGCAGTGCCGAGAGAATCAACGCGCCGCATACCCAGAGCAGCGCGGTGATCGGCATCTTCGATGCCAGTCCGCCCATCTTGTTCATATCCCTGATCCCCGTCACGTAAACCAGGATACCCGCGGTTGAAAAGAGGATTGCCTTTCCCAGGATGTGGCTCAGGAAGTAAAACATGCCGCCTTCCACACTGTACATGGTGAACGCAAACAGCCCGAGTACAGAGTACGAGATCTGACTGATCGTTGAGCAAGCCGCGAATCGCTTTACGTCTGTCTGCGCCAGCGTGAGCAGAGAGCCGTAGACCATGGTCAGGAGCGCACCGGCCATGATCGGAATACCGAACCAGAGGAAGTTCGGATCGTTATGGAGCGGTATGATGAGCACCCGGACAATGACATACGCGCCTATATTCGCATAGACGGCAAGCAAGCCCGCAATACACGTCGGATGCTCAGCATGCACCCAGGGCATCCAGACGTGAAGTGGAAAGATCGCCATCTTCGTAAATACGCCGAGTATGATCAGCAATGCGATCCAGCGCACGAACGGATTACCCTCAAGGAGTCCCATCTGCGAGACCTCAAAGGTACCGAGCTGGGTATATACCAGGAGCGAGCCAAACAGGACGAACATTCCGCCCACAACGCCCCATAAGAAGCACATCAGGGCTACCTTGAAGCGCTCGACATACCCGAGGAACCCCATGATGAAGTATAAGGGCACAACGAGCAGCTCGATGAAGAGGTAGATGAGGATGAGGTTTGTCGAGAAGCAGATCCCCATAAACCCTATCGGAAAGAGGAGATAGAGCCAGAAGAACCGATTATAGTACAGAAGTTCTTCCGCTTCGCCCCCTTCGCCATAAAGTACCTCAGCACGGTGCTCTACATAGTGCAGTGAGTAAAAGGAAAGCGCCGTGCAGATTATATTGATGATCAACGCAACCGGGATGCTCAAGCCGTCAGCCAGGAGTCCAAATGGGACCCGCAAACCGGTACCCGCCAGAATGACCTGGGGCACCCATACGTACTCCTCGACGATGACCTCACCCCGGGAGACTCTGACGGCCGTTATGAGGAGCAGCGCAGTCGTGTAAAGCAGTGATGCGTTCGCAATCAGTGCCGCTTTTCTGCCGATCCTACGCCCCGTTGAGAAGATGATGAACGATGCTAGTGCGGGCACGAGCAAGGTCTGAAGGAGCGTATAGGGTATCTCTGGTACTGCCATCTCTTAGATCATACCTCCCAGTGCCGGCCCAATTACCGAGTGGAAGAGATTGATAATGAGCCGGGGGTATACGGCCAGGAAGAAGGATACAAGAGCAACTATGAAGAGCGGGATACTCATCGTTAATGGCGGATCCCTGATCTTCGTATTATGTGCCAGTTCCGGAGCTATAGGCCCGAAGAAAATCCGCTTGCCCATCGTGAAGGTGTAGACCGCGGTTAAGAGAACTGCGAACAGGCTCATAATCGCAACTGCACGCCCTACCGGAAATGCGGGTATGCCAAAGGTGAACACGCCGGTAAACAGTATCCACTCTGCTGTAAACCCACTAAGGGGTGGTAACGCGGAGAGTATCATCGCGCCCAGGAACCAGAGTGCAGTGGTTAGCGGCATTTTCGCTACCAAACCGCCCATCTTGGTCGTGTCCCTGATTCCTGTTGTATAGACCAATATACCCGCGGTTGAGAAGAGGAGCGCCTTCCCCATGATGTGACTCAGGAAGTAAAAGATCCCGCCTTCTATACCGATAATCGTGAGCGCTCCCAGCCCGAGGACAGAGTACGAGATCTGGCTAATCGTTGAGCAGGCCGCGAATCGCTTCACGTCTGTCTGCGCCAGCGTTAATAACGAGCCATAGACCATGGTGACCAGTGCGGCCGCCATCATAGGTATGCCAAAGACCTTAAAGTCGCTGTAGAGTGGCAGGATGAGTACCCGCACGACCACGTAAGCCGCGATATTCGCGTACACGGCAAGTAAGCCCGCGATGCAGGTGGGATGCTCAGCATGCACCCACGGCATCCAGACGTGGAAGGGAAATACCGCCAGCTTCGTGAACAACCCCAGCAGCATGAGTAAAATAACCCAGGTAGCTACTGGATCGCCCGAAAGGAGCTGTAAATCCGCGATTTCAAGACTGCCATTCCGGGTATATGCCAGCAGAATGCCAAACAGGAAGAGAGTCGCCCCGACAATGCCCCAGAACAGACACATGAGGGCTACTTTGTATCGCTCGATGTAATCGGAATAGCCAAACTGGGCCATGATGAAATAAAGCGGAATAATGGTCAGGAGTTCCATGAAGAAGTACATCGTGAGCAGGTTCGTAGAAAATGCGATACCCATGAAACCCGTGGCAAAGAAGGGGAACAGGAAGAAGAACCGGGTATAATACATAAGCCACGTCCGTTCATCCACTGCCCCGTATATCGCCTCTATGCGGTGATCCACGTAGTGTATGGAGTAAAATGCCAGAACCACACAGCACAGGTTCATGATCAATGCCACCGGTACGCTCAAGCCGTCAGCTAACAGATTGAAATTCACCGTTGGCCCAAACGGGTATTCCTCAAAGACTATCTCGCCTTGAGCTACCCGAATCCCCACCATACAAAGGAGCGCAGTGGTGTAAATGAGCGTGAGGCCTGCGATCCAGCCTGCCTTTCTTCCCAGGCGGTACCGGGTCAGTAAGATGAATACGGCGGCTATGACGGGCATCACCAGTATTTGGAGGAGCATATACGGCATCATTTAGATCACCACCCAGAGTATGAGAAGAAGAACGAAAATGTAGAAGAGCAGCACGTAGAGTAAATTGAATCCGATAACGCCCTTCTCGGTCTGGAGGTACTTCACCAGATCAATGAGCTTCCCGGGGATAGCGGGTATCATTCGATGGAACACCCTATCCAGACCGTCCTCGAACGGCTTTACGACGCGGAATGCCATAAAGTAGAAAAAGGCCGGGATTTTCGCGTGGAACGCGTTATCAAGTGGATTTTCAACACGATTGACCACGATGGGAAGCAGCTTGAGGGTGCCATCGACGAAGATCTTGTAATAGGTGCTGTCGATGTACCATCTATTCCAGAAGAACTTGTGGAGCGTCTTCATCACCGGATACTTCTCGAAGAGCGAGTCCAACGTGCCATTTGGATTGTGCCTCGTCGAAATATACAGGAAGTACGCTGGAACAGCGCCCAGAGCGATGAATACGAGCGAGAGGACCGGGGGCACAAGAGAATGCGCTCCATGGTGCTCAACGGGCAGCTGCAGCTTCTCCACCAGGCTGTATTCGAATCCCTCTTCCAGTAACGGTTCTACAACGGTAAAGGTGAGCCCGAGAAGAACTATCAGCACGGCTAAAATGCCACAGGCAGCCACCATGGTAATGTGGGGTTCACCAAGATGCGCGCCTTTTTCCTCTCGCGTTTCTACGTTATCGCTCTTCTTGCCGTAAAAAGTCAACCCCACGAAGCGAAACGTATAGAACGCAGTTATAGCGACAGTGATCAACGCAAGGAGGAATAAGGGATAATTATGCGTTGCCCAGACCGAGGCGAGAATCGCGTCTTTACTCCAAAAGCCCGGCAGTGGCGGAACGCCCATCAGAGAGAGCGAGGCAATGAACATGAACAGCCAGGTGTAGGGCATATACTTCCTGAGGGAGCCCATATCGGTCATATAGATAGAGCCTGCGGTGTGAATGACCGAGCCGGCACAGAGAAAGAGGGCTGCCTTGAACATCGCATGGCTTAACAGATGCGATAACCCGGACGTGAACCCGCCCGTTAAACTCGAGGCTGTTAAGCCCGCCACGCCCAGGGCAAGCATCATGTAGCCGATCTGGCTGACCGTAGAAAATGCCAGCGCCTTCTTGAGCTCCACGGCAGTCATACCCTGAGTAGCAGCAACGAAGGCCGTGATTGCTCCTATCCACGCCACTAAGATGAAGAACGTTAATGCCTCACCGATTCCCGCCGCCCAATAGCCGAAGAAGAAGATGGGTATGAGCCGGGCGACGAGATAAACGCCGCTCTTAACCATGGTTGCTGCGTGGATCAGTGCAGAAACCGGACCCGGCCCGGCCATAGCTTCCGGAAGCCATTCGTGCAGCGGGAACTGAGCGGACTTACCGACGGGCCCTGCAAGAAGGAGCACCGCCGTGAGGGTAATCAGGCCCGAGGTCTGAGCCATCTCTGGTATCCATGTCGATGCGGTCTCGTAGAGCGTCAGGATATTCAACGTATGAGCATAGGCATAGATGATCAGGATCCCGCCCAGCAGAAGGAGATCACCGGCTGAGGTCACCACCATTGCTTTCAAACCCGCATGGGAAGGCGTTATATAGCGCGTGGGCGGTGGCCCCCCAATCCAGTATTTCTGCTCGTCCAGGTAGTAGAAACCGATCAGCCCCCAACTGCAGAGCCCCACGATCTTCCAGCCGAAGAAGAGGAAGAGCAGGTTGTTTGAGAGCACGAGGAGGAGCATGCCACCAATGAAGAAATTCATGAAGATCCACCACCGGGTCAAGGACGGGCTGCCCTTCATGTACCCGTAGGAGTAGACCATGATGAGAAAACTGATCACCGCCACGACATTCGCCATCAGGATACTTATCGGGTCCACGAGGACGCCGAAGTTCAATTCTATGGGCACGGTGAGCCAGGAAACGGAGCTGTCAATGGGTAGCTCTTCGAGATGGAATAAATAGGGTATGAGCATCACGGCAGAGAGCGCGGCAAGGAAGGAGAGGAATATAGCTCCGTAATCTCTCAGCTTTGGATGTATCTTCGCCAGCACCGGAGCTAACGGTACCCCGAGCAACGGGAAGATCCAGCATAACCACGCAAATATAACGGTCATGGTATCACTCCCAGACCTAATGTTGCATTAACCGCGTCCATGAGGGGGAACGGTAACCCAAGAATCCAGACAATCCCCACGAGGAAACAGAGAAGTGCGAAGACCACCACCGGGATGAGCATACTCCGGGGTATCTCCTGTATTTCTACTTCTCTTTCTTCCTCTTCTCCTACCCGAATATACATGTATTCAATCACCCGCCAGAAATAGAAGACCATGAGCAGTGTGCTGAAGAAGATCAGCGCAATGAATGGGAATTGACCTGCTTCCAGGCATGCGATGGCTAAATACACCTTCGAGACGAAGCCCACGCTCGGCGGCATACCGATCATGGCGAGTGCAGCTAAGATGAATGCAATGCTCGTGTAGGGCATCTTACGACCCAGTCCGCGGAAATCCGTGATCTCCCACAGATCAAACTTGTAAATGAACGCACCCGCAACTAAGAACATGCACGCCTTCATCAAGCCGTGGTTCAGGATGTGCATCAATGCGGGCGTCAGTCCCAGCGTGGTGGAGGTGGAAAGCCCCACACCGAGCATGATATACCCCATATTCGCCACACTCGAATACGCCAGCATCCGCTTCAGGTTGTACTGCGCGATCGCGAGGACCGACCCGTAGATCATAGCGATCGCCGCCACCCAGGAGATAAGTGTGGTAATCGGGAAATAGAGCTTGACAAAATCGAGCGTGAAGACGGAGAAGGTGATCCTGATAAATGCATAGGTCGAGACCTCGATGATGATACCTGATAGCAGAGCGCTGATCTCAGCAGGCGCGAAGGCGTGGGCATCGGGCAACCAGGTGTGAAGTGGGAAGAGGGCCATCTTGATGCCCAGGCCAACGAATATGAAGACGAACGCCGCTTGCACTACTCTACTCCCGTATAGCGGTGGTAATAGTAGCGAGAGATCATGCATATTCAGTGTGCCGGTTACCGAGTAGAGAAAGCCGATGCCTAACAACACGAAGCATGCACCGATGGAACCCATAACGAGATACGTGAAGCTTGCCTTCAGCGCTATTTTGCCGCGTGACGCGATTAACGCATACGCAGCTAGAGAGAATATCTCAACAAAAACATACAGGTTAAATATATCGCCGGTCACGGTTACACCGCAGAGCCCGGTAATGAGCAGTTGGAAAACGACATAATAATGAGCGATTTTTTGCGGCATTTCATGCTCGATGTTTCGCTTTGAATACATAACACAGAGCAGAGCTAAGAAGAGCAGTATGACCAATATGTATGCATTTAACGCATCTACGACATATTCTATACCCCAGGGAGGCATCCACCCGCCGAGCCAATAATGTATGTTTCCTACTGTAAGGACATGATTAAGAATGAAAAGAGCCATGATGAACTGAACGAAAATGGTGGCGGCGGAGATAAAACAGCATGATTTCTTGGCTAGCCAGCCGGCAACTAGAATCGTGAAGGCAAACAGCAGGGAAATTCCAACTACGAGTACGGGAAACTGTTCTATTAGGACATCCATGAGCATCAGCTCTTCGCCCCGCCTCCAACACCCATCCGCCGGCGCACCGGTGGCACGGGTGATTTATATGAAACTCATGCCACGTATAAAAGCCTTTCGGTTTTCGTTTCTTCCGTGAAGCGATAGGTATTTATACAGCAACTCACATCTGTTTATAAGTTCAAGCTCTGATGAGCGATATGAGAAGGAGGTATTGCGGGTAGCAATGGGCGCGGAAGGATCTTTCGAGAAGCGCATATTGAATGTGTGGGTCGCCGTAGCGATCTTACTTGTGGCGGTTGTGTGGCGTACGTTTATCAGTTTAGATGGTGTGGTAGTATTCTGGGAAAGCTTGTGCTCGGGCCTGGCGCTCTTCATCATTGGCTGGATGCTCTTCGCTTACGTTTTTCGTCTTTTCGGGGAATTGAAAGGGTGGATACTTACTAATTATATTTATCAGGGCATAGCCATCGGGCTGCTAGTCATAAACGTTTATGTCATGATTTACTACGTAATGAGATGGTATAGTTTGCTCTACGGAGATGTTGCAGCCCCGCTCAGTGATTTCATTTTTAGAGATATTCGCTATATCGCTTTGGTGTTTTTTTATTGCACCGTCATACTGTTTGTGCGGTATCCAAAGCAGATGCATGAAGAGTACCTGTCGCGGTCGAAAGAGAGGACGGTTGTGCACCTCATCTCCCCATATCTTTATCACCGGGTTAAAAAGCTAAAGGAGATGAGCGTAAAAGAATTAATAGGCTACGTAATAACAGATGAACGGACCTTATTAGTGATTGTAGGACTCGCATTTATATGGCGAATAGTCGTCAGTCTTGACAACACAATCAGTGCAAGAGAGAATGTGGCTTCAGGTATTGCGCTTATTATAATTGGCTGGCTCTTCTTCGCATACGTGTATTCTCTACCGAAGAAGCAAGGAGACTGGCCGGCATTGGTTAAAGTCTATCACGGCATTGCACTCGGGATATTCGCCATTAATATCTACGTACTCTTGTACTACGGAATAACGTGGTATGGCGTGTCAGAAGCTGCTGAGGTCGTTCTGTCACTGGAATACCTGTTGAAGGATGTGAAATTTATCGCGTTCGTGATGTTTTATTGTGCCTCAATCGCGCTTTCGACGTTCCTAAGACGGGCGTACGAGGAATATACGCTGCTATCCGCCGAAGTAGCGCCGCCAAGACGCAGTCAGAGGAAAGCGGCCGTTACACAAAAGAATTGAGCTCTAACGTGAGAGCGCATCCTGTGTGCTGATTTCTCCAGGTAAGGTAATTACGTGTCAGAACGATTGCACTAAAGGAGCACGCTCACGAGTGAGCACAGCTAAAATCGGTAAAGATCGGACAGTCTTCGTTCACTATCTGCCTTCGGCGACACGTTCACCTCATCCCGCGCCTTTTTCATCTTCTTCCGAATCTCTAAGAGTGGAAAACGAGAGATATTCATGCTCCTGCACGAAAGGCAGTATCCCGCGTCTGAATCGCCGCTCACCCCAGCTGCTACAGGGGATCTTCACGCACGGGGTCTGTTGCAGTCCTCTTGCCCTTATTCAGCACCTGGTGCGAGAAGCCCTCGATGAGCAGTACGGTTATATACCGTTATCCCCAAAAGTTCCATGCCCACGACAAAGGAGAGATCTTAAAAAGAAGTAAGAGTTTTGAGGTCACATGGGAGTAAAAGATACTCCCGAGAAAGGATTATCGGGCGGGCAAATAGCGCTACCAGGGGTACTGCTGATAGCGATTTTGTGGCGAGCGGTTATAAGCCTCGATGGTAAGATAGCCTTTTGGGAGAGTTTGTGCTCAGGCATTCCGCTTATCCTCTTGGGCTGGGTTCTCTTTGGTTATTGTTATCGCCACGCCGTAGGACTAAAAGGTTGGATTATGGCAAATTATATTTACCAGGGTATAGTCATTTGCTTGGTCGTGGTGAACAGTTATGTTCTTATTTATTACGGGATGAGATGGTTCAGGTTACTGACCGTGGAAACTTATCTCCCCCTGGATTTCATCTTCCGTGATATACGATATATCGCGCTGGTGACGTTTTATTGCTCGGTAATCTGGTCGGCAACGCATGCAAAAAAGATGCACGAGGGGTATCTATCGCGGGCTAAAAGAAAGACTGTTCAGCAGCTCATATCAACCGGTTTACACCACCGGAGCAAAAAGCTGAGAGAAATGGAACTGGCAGATATACTAATGGATGAACGAACATTAATAGTGATCTTAGGTCTCTCGTTTTTATGGCGGATTTTCATAAGCCTTGACTACGAAATATCCTTTGTTGAAAGTCTCATATCAGGTATCGCCATTATCCTGTTAGGTTGGCTCGTTTTCACCCATATCTATTTTCAGTTCAGAAGTCAAAGGAACTGGTTGGACCTGCTTAAGGTTTATCATGCCACTGCTCTCGGTGTAATCGCTATGAACCTGTATGTTCTTGTTTACTACGGAATGAGGTGGTATAGATTGGCGTGGTTGGAAGAAACCTTTGTGCCATGGGATTTCATTTTCAGAGATATGAGATATTTTATGTTGGTGATGTTCTATTGTGCCTCCCTCGTGTTATCGACATTTCTAAAACGGGCGTATGTGGAATACACGATACTTTCCACGGAAAAGCCTTTACAGCCAGCCCGTAAATTAAATGGCTTCAGACAGAAAGAGTTACTTATCCCGTAGGTTCTCGCGTGCCGCTTTCGGCTCCTTGCGGATCTCAGAGGCGTGGCAATTACCGGTTCTCAATCTCCTAAATCACTTTGGTAACGTTACCGCAACGAAGCTGTCTCTATTTTGTAAATGCACGCGCAGCACTCATTAACGTTACCGCTCCGGTTTTCTTCCGTGAAGCGAGGGGTATTTATGCAGCAACACACAACTGTTCTACAGTTCATGATCAGATGAGCGCATGAGCAGGAGGTTTTGCTGGTAGCGATGGGTGCGAAAGGATCCTTCGAGAAGCGCATATTGAATGGGCGAACCGCACTAGCGATCCTGCTTGTGGCGGTTGTGTGGCGTACGTTCATCAGTTTAGATAGCGAGATAGTGTTCTGGGAAAGCTTGTGCTCAGGCGTGGCGCTCTTCATCGTTGGCTGGATGCTCTTCGTTTATGTCTTTCGCCTTTCCCGTGAATTAACGGGCTGGATACTTACCAATTATATTTATCAGGGCATTGCCATCGGGCTGGCAATCATAAACGTTTATGCCGTGATCTACTACGTAATGAGATGGTATACTGTGCTCTACGGAGAAGTTGCACTACAACCCATGGATTTTATTTTTAGAGACGTTCGCTATATCGCTTTGGTGCTTTTTTATTGCGCTGTTATATGGTCTGCGCGATATCCAAAGCAGATGCATGAAGAGTACCTGTCGCGGTCGAAAGAGAAGACGGTTATGCACCTCATCTCTCCATATCTTTACCCTCGGGTTAAAAAGTTGAAGGAGATGAGCGTAAAAGAATTACTAGGCCACGTGATAACAGATGAACGGACCTTATTGGCGATCGTCGGCCTCGCATTTTTATGGCGAATAGTTGTCAGTCTCGACAACACAATCAGCGTCGGGGAGAATATGGCTTCAGGTAGTGCTCTTATTATAATTGGTTGGCTCTTCTTCGCATACGTGTATTCTTTACCAAAGAAGCAGGGGGAGTGGGCAGCCTTGGTTACGGTCTACCACAGCATTGCACTTGGGATACTCGCCATTAATATGTACGTACTCATGAATTATGGAATAACCTGGTACGGCGTGTCAGGCGCTACTGTTGAAGTCGCTCTGTTCCTGGAGTACCTGTTAAGGGACGTGCTCTTTATCGCGTTCGTGATGTTTTATTGCGCCTCAATTACGCTTTCGAAGTTCCTCAGACGGGCGTACGAGGAATATTCGCTGCTATCCTCCGAAGGAGCGTCGCCGGGAAGCAGTCAGAAGAGTGCGGGGGTTACACAAACGGAGTGAGTTCCAGCTTGAGCGCATCCTCGGTGATGATGTTCTCCAGGCAGTGTAGTTTCGTGTCAGGACGATTGCAATAAAGGAGCACGCTCCTATCGAGCACCGCTAAATCTAACTTTGTCGAGACCATATGGCCCAATCCTTCGCCCAACATGCATCCCGTGGGCGTGGAAAATACGCCGATATCCCCCCGCTCGCGCACTTCCATTATCCAGTATGCGAAGAGCTCTAACGCCTCTTCAAGATTGCCCAGCGCTTTTAATCGATATTGATACTCCAGCCAATCGGTTCCGATGATGGCCATCACGGGTGGCTCTAGCTGAGCAATGTACTCAGAGAAGACCGGGAATTCCTCACATAACGTCCGACCGGGCAGAATCTTTACGTTCTCCCGTATCTCTTCTCGCTTCTGCATCCGTATCTCAAATACGGTTAAATACTTGAGATAATCTTGTTCCCCTACAAACGGTAGTATTCCTCTTCTCAACCGCCGCTCATCCCACCCGCTACTGGGGATCTTTACGACGTGCGTCCCCTGCTGAATACAGTTGATAATCATGTGCGCAATGATAGACTGATAGCCTAAGAGGGAGAGGTCATCACCGTATTCCACCAGAGCAGTGCTTCCTATGCTCATTCCACCCCTTAAAATCCTATCCAGTTCCGAAATACCGGTTGATATATACGGTGCAACATTAGGAACGACCGCTACCTTTCTCGGCTTCTCTACTTTCCGCCGCTCGAAGGGACCGAACGTGCGGAATCTGCCACCATCTAACGTAAAGCCGTATTTGTGCTGACTTATTCTAACGCCTCGCAGCTTCTTCAACAATATTTCCCGCGCCCTTCGATAATCGACGTCAATGCGACTCAACTGAACTATCCCGTCAACGATATAATCGAGCGGGGTAGTGCCAGTTCTTTCGGAGATGAGTATCAGATTCATCTTGTATTCCGTAGCATAATGTCGTATCGCATCAATTATTGTCGCTTCAAGCGCTTCGACCTTTTCCTCTTTCTCTTCTGACGTAAGCGCCTCCCAGCTATCGAGAACGAGTATAGCGGGTTTTTCTGGTTGCGTTTCCACCAATTCCTTGTGAAGCACCTCCGAGAAGGAGCGGGGCCGCGGGAACGCGCGCGATGAAATAAACAATTTTGTTGCATCTACCACGTTGAAAGTCCCCATGCGCTCTTCCAACCAGGGAAATTGTGCATAGAGCGCTGGAGGCGATACCCGTGTTGACAGATAGACCGCATTGTTTCCCGCGAACTCATTGAGGATTTCAAACGCGAGCATGGTCTTTCCTGTTCCCGGCTCGCCCTTTACGAGGAGCGTAAAGCCCATTCCGGCGGACAATGCTTCGCGCAATTCAGGCGGTATTCTGCTTTCCATAATCTTTTATGATTCGTATTAGATTAAAAGCTTTTCGATATTTACGATGATGAGCCCGTGCATGATAAAGACTCTCAGTACGTTGAAGAAGAGATACGCAACGATGCAGAAGATAACGAAGAGGAGCGCGAGGAAAAAGCCCATATAAAACCCTAAACTGCCCAGATCAACGTCTGGACACGTTTTTTTCAGGGTCTCCGCGATCCGCGGGTCACTCAGAGCTGCTGGACTGAGCATCACACTCAGTGCGCAGGCGGGGCACCTAAAGAAACATTTTATTGCACGTGTTAGTTCACCCATATGCCCTTTTCACCTCTTTTTTTCTTCTTCTTTTTACAGCGCCCTCGTCACCGCATGAGATCTCAGGAGTAATTAATGTGACTTTTCTTGTACATGGTTATAAATGTTTCGTTTTTCTCTTGCTTCGTTCTAGCCCGCTAAGTACAGTATCACATACACCACGAGGAACAGCAGTATTAAAATCAGCGACGCACCCAAACTCAATCGAGGGAGTTCACGTGGGTAGCGCTGCCGCGCACCCTCCAGGCCGCTCTCGTAGGTTCGCACGTAGTCGGACGTCGATGCTAAATTCTTCTCCAGTTGTATCCGCAGGTCGAGACCCTTGATCCGCAGCGCTTCCGCAGGGTTCCTGCCGATCCAGACGAAATAACTCGCGATCTTCAGCGTCAACCGATCAACGAACTTCGCAAACGATAACACCGGCTTCTCACAGAACCAGATGAACCACTGTCCTGAGATACGGTAGAACCAGTCGAGATCCAGCGCCATCTTCGGCTCACGGTGCGTGAACGGCTCGCGCAGCACCCACCAGAACGCGGGGAAGGCGAAGAGGAAGAACATACTCAGCTCGACGACGATCTTTGGCGCGTAGGGATTCGCGATATAATGTTCAAAGGTGTGTATCTCAGAGGCCAACCCCTCAACGGCGGGGAGGATCATATGATACATCGGTCCCGGGAACACCGCGACCGCGATACAGAGTACCGCTAAGATACCCATACCCGCCATCATGTTCAGCGGTGGATCCTGCGCTTTGATCTCTTTGGGAGTGTCACGTTCAAAGAAGGTGAGATACGGGATCTTTACCGCCAGACAGAGGAACGTACCGACGGACGCAATTTCAAGCAAGAGCCAGGGCCATGGCTGATTCGCAAAGACCGCCGATTCAATTACCAGGGGCTTACTGACGAAGACGCTGAAGAGAGGAAAGCCTGAAATAGAGGCTGCACCGATCATCCACATCCAGAAGGTCTTGGGCATGGATTTGTATAACCCGCCCAGATCGGACATTTTCGCGGTGCCCGTTGCCGCAAGCACCGCGCCGGCGGACATGAACAGAAGCGTCTTACACATCGTATAACAGAGCGCGTGCGCAATCGCGCCGCCGACCGCGAGACCTGTGCCGATTCCTATACCTGCGACCATGTACCCGCCCTGGGAGATGATATGATAGGCAAGGACTCGTCTGATATCGTTTACAATCAAGGCGTAGATGATCCCATAGACCGCCATGATCGCACCGAGCCACATGAGCGCCTCAAAGCCCGTGAAACCGCGCAGCATCACATAGATCGCGCTCTTCGTGGTGAACGCATTCAGGAATACCGTGCCGGTAACCGTGGCTTCGGGATACGCATCAGACAGCCACGCATGTAACGGGGGCACTGCGCCGTTGATCATGAAGGCAAGAAGGATCATGATCCCGGGTAGGTCAATTCCGTGTGTGGCGGGATCCACGAGAGAGCTGAAGCCCCAGGCGATCGAGCCTGTAGCCTGTAACTGGAGCACCACGCCGGCGAATAGACAGATACCGCCGAATGAGTGCACCATAATGTACCGGAACCCCGCGCCCCATGCCGCTTCCGTTTTCCGATACCAGATCAGGAACAGTGACGCCCAGGCCATAACTTCCCAGAAAAACAACAGCGTGAAGAGATCGCCGGCAAAGACCACACCCAGCGTACTGCCGATGTACAGGAAGGCGGACACATGCTGCCACTCCTCCTTTACGTGGCTCGCGTACACGAACATCGCCAGAGAGACAATAACGAACAGGAACCCGAAGAAGAGGCTCAAATTATCGACGTGGCCCAGCATGAGCGTATATTTCAAAAACGGAATCCTCCAGGTCTCGAGCGGCAATTCGCCAAAGACCCCGAGCGCCATCAACGCGAGGTCGATCAGGGCTAAGATCGGTAAGAGAACAACGTACGCCTGTCTGACCTTACCTTTCAGGAGCGGTATGAGCAGGCAGCCAATGAGATAAATGAATCCGGGATGTATCCAGACCATCACCGCTCACCTCCTGCTTCCTTCTCCTGCTCTTCGCGCTCTTTGATGCTGTGTCGCTTGTAGTAATCCTCGCTCACTTTGATCAGCGGGTACACGCCGAGCTTCGAGAAGGCCAGGAGTATGACACCACCAATAAAGGCGAACCCTGCAGCAAATAGTGGTATCTCCAGCCACCAGAAGCCCTCTTCTTCCTGTTCCGCCTCATGGGCCGCTTCCTCACCGTGCATCTCAGGCGCTTCCGCGGCCTCCGGAGCCGCACCCATGAAATGGACTGCCAGGCCCGCGATCACCACGGCGACAAGGGCCAGGTAATACAGCTTCATCAGCGTTTTACGATCAATCGCGGCCATTGCTCAGATCCCGCCTCCTAAACTGGTAACGGCGATTCGCGCCAGCGAGATGATCACCTCTGAGACCGGATTAGGTATACAGAAGATAATAGAGAAGATCGCGGTGGTCACCAACGGGAAGACCATAAACGGTGATGACTCTTTGATCTTTGGCTTCCATTCATGGATATTCACGGCCACGTCTTTCGGCTTCTCGAAGAATGCCGTGCGGATGATAGGGAAGAAATAAATAATATCCAGCAGCGAGCTAATCAGCAGTACTGCGAGCAGGACGAGTTGCTCAGCCTGCAGCGTGCCCATACAGAGATACCACTTGCTCACAAATCCACATGCGGGCGGCGCGCCGGCCATCCCGAGCGCGCCGATGGTAAAGGCAAACATGGTCAGGGGCATGATCCGCCCGATACCCGCCATCTCACTGATGTTCTTCTTGCCCGAGGCGACCATGATCGAGCCGGCGCACATAAAGAGGGTGATCTTCATGAAGCCATGGAAGGGAATGTGGAGCATCGCGCCCTGTATTCCCATCGGGCTCAGCAACGAGACTCCGAAGATGATATACGAGAGCTGGCTGATCGTGGAATACGCTAATCGCCGCTTCAGATTGTCCTGCGCGATCGCCATCAAGGACGCGGCAAGCATGGTGAACCCGGCAATCGTGGCGAGGATCACACCGAGACCCAGTTCGGTCATCAGGTCCACACCATAGATGTAACAGACAGCGCGAATGATACAGAACACGCCCGCTTTAACGACCGCCACCGCGTGCAGCAGCGCGCTCACCGGTGTCGGTGCCACCATTGCGGTCGGCAGCCAGGAATGGAAGGGCATCCAGGCCGCCTTCATGAAGCCGAGCATAAAGAAGAAGAAGAGCGCGATCAATGCAGCCGGTGAGGCCGCGTCAGTACTGAGAATCCCGCCGTTCGTGAAGTCCGTGGTGCCGACGAATGAGTAGGTCAGCAGCACAGCGGCCAGGAAGAAGACGCCCGCGGTCAGCAGATAGGCCAGATATTTGCGCCCGCCGAAGATCGCCTCCTCTGTCTGATCGTGCGCCACCAGCGGATACGTCGAGACCGTCAGGATCTCGTAGAAGATAAACATCGTGAAGAGATTCGCGGACATGGCCACACCCTCGGCACCCAGTATGGCGAGCGCGAAGCAGAAGTAGTACCGCGTCTGCGCGTGCTCGTGCAACGAGCGCATATAGCCGACTGAATATGAGGAGACCAGAATCCATAACGAGGCCGAGGTCAAAGCGAAGAGCAGCCCAAAGGCATCGATCTTGAATCCGAATTCCACATTGGGCAGAATCGTAAAGAGATAATATTCGAGTACCCCACCGTTCAAGCCCCGCACATCGAGCGCCATGGTGACCACAATCAGGAACTGAGCCACCGCCGCCGCCATCGTCCAGCCCTCCCGGATGTTCGGGTGATTCCTCGAGAACAGGATCAAAAACGCAGCTACTAGCGGACAACAGAGTGCTAAGATCGGTCGTATCGTTATGACTGACTCTATCATGGTACCACGGTATACCTCCCTATCTCAAACAACTTGTTCACAGTATCCATTATCGGTACTGCACCGATGATCGGGATCTCCGTCAGCCAGATGATGCCCATCACGATACACAGGACACCGAGTAGCAGCACGGGAATGAGCATGGTGAGGGGTATTTCATCGATCTGGACCTTCTTCGCATATTCATGATGGGGGCCTGCTTCGCCTACCTTCATGTACATGGTCTCGATCACCCGCCAGAAGTAAACGAGGTTCAGCAGGGTGCTGAGCAAGATGACCGCCATGAATATGAAGTTACCGGCTTCAACAACGGCAAATATGAGATATATTTTCGTTACGAACCCCACGCTCGGGGGCACACCGATCATCGAGATCGCGGCCAGCGTAAAAGCCGCACAGGTATACGGCATCTTCCGGCCCAAACCGCGGAGATCAGTGATGTTCCACAATTCCGCCTTGTAGATGAACGCACCCGCAACCATAAACAAGCAGCCTTTCATTAACGCGTGGTTCAGGATATGCATCAAAGCAGGGGTCAGCCCACCCCAGAGGACGTGCTTGGTGGAGAGTGAAAGACCAACCGCAAGCATGATATAGCCCATCTGCGAGACCGAGGAATACGCAAGCATCCGCTTAAGATTGATCTGTGCGATGGCAAGCACAGAACCGTAAATAATAGCGATCGCTGCCAACCAGCTAATGATATCGAAGATGGGCACGAGCCTGAGGAAGTCAAGCGTAAATACAGAGAACGAGATCCGTATGAGGGCGTAGGTGGAGACCTCGATAATGATACCAGAAAGCATAGCGCTGATCTCCGAGGGTGCGAATGAATGCGCGTCGGGCAACCAGGTATGAAGCGGGAAGAGCGCCATCTTGATGCTCAGGCCCACGACAATGAGTGCATACGCCAGCTGAACGGCTCTATTGCCGTAGAACGGGGGCAATAAGATAGAGATATCATGCATGTTCAATGAACCGGTCACGGCGTAGACGAGCCCAATACCGATGAGGACGAAACACGCACCGATAGAACCCATGACGAGGTAGACGAAACTCGCTTTGAGCGATATACCGCCACGCGATGCGATCAATGCGTATGCGGCCAGCGAGAAGATCTCGACGAAGACATACAGATTGAAAATATCTCCAGTCACCGTGACGCCGCAGAGCCCGGTAACCAGCAGTTGATAAACGACATAAAAGGATACGATTTTATCCGGCAGTTCGTGCGCGATGTTCCGCCGGGAATACATCAAACAAACCAGTGCTAAAAAGAGCAGCACGACCAGGATATAGCCGTTTAACGCATCCATCACGTATTCGATGCCCCATGGGGGCATCCAGCCACCGAGCCAATAATAAATGTTCCCCACGGTCAAAACGTGGTTCAGGATGACGATCGCCAGGATCAGCTGAATGAAGATCGTGCCGAGCGAAATGAACCAGCAGGCTTTCTTATTGACCCAGCCAGCGACCAGAATGGTAAATGCAGAGACCAGAGAGATAGCTATGATAAGAACTGGAAGCTGTTCTACAATACCAACCATGTAGCTATATACCCCCTTCCTCCTCTCTCACTTTTTGACTATATAAAGCTTTCACTTTCTCTCCACCGTGTCACTTGTGTCACGCTATAGCTTTCGCTCTATCTCTATGATCTCCGTCTCTTCTATCGTCCCGTATTCCTCGTACATCCGTATCACCAGCCCAAGCGCTACCGCGGTTGTCGCAACCGCAACGACAATTGCCGTCAGGATGAGCACATGGGGCAAGGGATTCACATACACGTATCCCATGCTCAGCATTTCTTCACTCACAATCGGTGCAGTACCTCGAGGAAGTGGTCCAATATCGGCCAATGAGATGTATAAGAGGAATATAGCCGTTTGGAATATGGATAATCCGATAATCTTCTTTATCAGGTTATCCTTGGCAATCATAGCATAAAAGCCGATAAGAATCAGAATAATCGCAATCCAGTAATTGTATTTCGCAAGTAAGCATTCAATCATCTTAATGTTCCTCCTCCTTTCTGCTCTCCGTTTCGTCCTCCTGCTTCCACACCAGGTTGAAGAAGATCTCGGTAATGACTGCGGCGACGGTTATCCCAATGCCAATCTCAACGAGGTCCATGCCGAGCGCGCGATTCTCCTCGAACATGTGAGTGAGCGGCAGGTATCCGTAGTTGAGGAATTGCGCTGCGCCCAGGGTAACAATAACGCAGAGGAGCCCGACGCCCGCGTAGAGATACACGCCCGTGCTCATCAAATAGTTATTTGCGCGTTCAGGGAACCGCTTCCCGGCCGCCGCGAGTCCATAGATGATGAGGTACAGAACGAACGAGGATGCGAGTATAACGCCGCCCTGGAAACCGCCTCCCGGGCCGCCGGCGCCGTGAATAATCACGTACAACGCGAACAGCTGGATAAACGGTATCATCAGCCGCCCTACGGTCTCGTTAACGACGTCCCGTGCGTAGATCCACTTCTTGTCGATCATGTTGGTTGCTTACCTCGCCTCCTTAACAGCAGAATGACGGAGATACCCGCGGTAAAGATAACCGTGGTCTCTCCCAGCGTATCGTACCCTCTGTAATCCGCTAAGATATAGGTAACCATATTCGGCACTTCAGTCTCGTGCTCGCCCTCCTCGACATACCGGATAATTGGTGCATACCGGTAGACTTCCAGTTTGTCGCCTTCCTGCTTGATGTAGAAATATTTCTGCTCCTTGGGGGCGTCAGGAGCCGTGCCGAATTTGGCGGTGGGGATATTATAATACGTTTCCTCAGGGACTAGATAGGCATCCCACTCGCCTGCTGTCAGGCCTTTAACACTGGTAGGATGCTCGTAATCCCGGAAACCACGGTCGGTAAGCGCTTCGATCAATGCTTCTGGAACAGTCCCCTGATTTAATGCGTCCACCGACCCCGCGGCATCAAGAGTAAACAACGGCGTATACCTGTTCGGCGCGGAATACGGATCACCGAAGTCAGGAATATCCTCGGCAACATAGACGAACAGCGCGCCCAGGACCAGTACAAAAAGTAATGCCCCAAGGGAGATCTGCTTCATTCCTTCTCCCACCTCTCTGTTCTACAGAGCGCAGCTATTAAGAATGCCGTTGTTGCACCCGCACCGACCGCGGCCTCGGTAAAGCCGACGTCCACCGAATGCATCTCCACCCAGACCATAGCCATCAGGAAACTGTACGCAGTTAAGACCATGATAGCACTCAGGAGGTCTCTCACCGTAATCGCCACCAGTGCAAGAATAACAATAATGAATAACAGCGCCAGGTCAATCGGCACAATCATCGCTCCATCACCTCCTTCCCTTTCTCGGGTATCATTTCTCGTCATACACCTCCGCCACTTTCGTTTGCATCGTCTGATCCACCAGGAGCGCGTCAGCCGGGGCTTTCGCGATCGCATGCACCCAGAACTTGCCGATCGGTGGATCGACGAGTATGGTGATCGTCCCCGGAGTTAACGTAATAGAGTTGGCCATGGTGACGAGCGCGAAATCGCTTCGCAACGTGGTCTCGAATTCGATAATAGCCGGATCAATCGGTCCTGCGCCGAACATACTGCCATCAGGTCGCCCTCGCTTGAAGGAACTGGGATGAAGCACCCGATAAGCAACATCGAAGTTGGCCAGCAGAATCTGATAGAGCTCCCAGGGGATGTAGAGCAGGAGCCGCATGAATTTCCTGAATTCAAGCCCGCCTTCGCGCACGAACAGGTCATGCGAGACGAACGCAATGATCGCACAACTGATGATCCCAGCGCCCACATGGAGCAGATCAAAGATCCCTGAGAGGAGAATCCAGAATACAAACATCACCACGAAGGTGACGGCGATTCCAAACCCATTCCCACCTTTACGTTCTGACATCTTCATTCCTCCCTCTGCACCGCTCACATCCGCTCGTCTCCAACCTTCCAGGGCTTCACACCCGTGGTATAGCCCGCTTTCATCAGTGCGTGCGTCCCCACGGGATTAGTCAGCAACATGAAGATCATCAGGAAGAGCAGCTTGACCGGCACCAGCTGCACCGTGATGTCCGCACCGGGACTATAGACAAATAGGTGATAGATTAACAAACCCACGATGACCAGGATCTCGCCCAGGGTATCACACTTGCCCGTAGCGTGCAGACGTGTGTAGAAGTCAGGAAATCGTATCAGTCCGATGACTCCGGTAATCATAAAGAAGACCCCCAACGCGATGAAGATCGTTACTATCGCCACGACTATCCCGATTATCTCGACCATATCTCACCCCTTTCCAAATATTTCGCGAAGATCAGTGTACCAATAAAGTTGAGCAGTGCGTAGAGCAGCGACAGGTCAAAGAAATACGGCCGCTCGAAGAAATACCCGATGACGACCAGAAGCACAACGGTCTTCGTCCCGATCACGTTGACGGCCACCACACGATTGAACACGCCAGGACCAATTCCGGCACGATAGGTCGCCACGAGTATCGTCAGGGCGATGAGTACGCCGGTGAGCAACAAGACGTACTCCTGGAAAAAGCTTGTATCGATCATCTCGCCGACCCGGGTAGATTTATTAGTAGTTGGTAGTGTAACGCATTATAAAAAGCTTTTGAATTTTTTCTCATCTAAGTGATGGCGCGATTCGAGGCGGCGAAGGCGCGGGCACTGGCGCGATTGCAGCGGCGCGGCGCGGACGAAGAAATAGCGACCATCCTTCAGCAGATCAACGCACGTACAGATTTTTATACCACGAGCAGTTGCTCGGGCAGGATTGTGTTGATCCTTCTACCGGAGATCGGTGCCAAGCGTGAGGCGGTGTTTTTAGGCAAGTGGCACCGACCGGTTGAGCATGAGGAGGTGCTCGCGGTTATGGAAGATGCCCCGTTTACCGAGGGGGAACTCTGGCTCTTAGCGCAGTCACCGATCATCCATGTGGCGTGCAGGACTGTGGAGAAAGCCAAGGCACTTCTTCAGCTGGCGCTCGACGCGGGATTCAAGTACAGCGGCATGAAAGGGATCGCGAGAGATACTGGCATCGTGGTGGTGGAGATGCTCAGCACGGAGCGTATGGACGTGCCGCTGGCGTCGCGCGATAAGGTGTTTGTGGACGAGGCCTATGTGGCGTTTATCGTGACGAAGGCGAATTTCATATTGCACCGGGGTAGGGAGAAGTTGAAACAGTTTGAGCTGCGGCTGCAAGAACTTTCCTGACTGCTCTGTTGCACGTCTTTAGGGAGCGAATCAGGATCTGAATAACCTTTTTAATTACAAAGCGCAAGAGTGAAAGGTGGTCTCGTGTAAGTGCCGTGCACGAGCACGAGCAGCGTCTGTCTGCCGCCGTAACTCAGTTGGTAGAGTGCCCGGCTGTTAACCGGTATGTCGCAGGTTCGAGTCCTGTCGGCGGCGTGAATCCAAAGGTTTAAGTCCCCCACATGCATAGGTTCCACCGTGGGCGATATACACAATTACGCGCGGAAGCGGGAGAGGATGGTGAACGCTTTACATCGGTCGGCGCTGGCCGAAGAAGATAAAGCGCTGATTGAGCGGTTCGTGAATTACAAAGCGGCTGAAGGCATAGGTATCCCGCGCCAGGAGAAATATCTGCGGATCCTGCGAAGCATTGGCACGCGGCACCTAAACGGGCGAACGTACTCGTCGCTGACCAAAGACGATCTTGTGCAGATCATTTCGGAGATCGAGCGGCGCGAGTTGACCGCTTGGACGAAGTACGATTACCGGCTGCTTTTGAAGACGTTCCTGAAATGGGTGGGAAAGACGGACGAGATTGAGTGGATCAAAACGACGAAACCACGTGGGCTCCCGGAGGAGCTGCTCAGTGAGAGCGATGTCATGGCGATGATCGATGCTGCGTCAAGTTTGCGCGACAAAGCCCTGATCGCGATGCTCTACGACGGCGGATTCCGCGTGGGCGAGCTTGGCGGTCTCCGGATTAAAGATATTGCCTTCGAACGGTATGGTGCGCGGGTGAAGGTGGCAGGAAAAACGGGGATGAGACGCGTGCTGCTCATCTGGTCGATGCCGTACATTTCGCAATGGCTCGAAGCGCATCCGCTGCGAGAAGATCGCGAGGCGCCGGTATGGGTGAGCAAGGGCAAAAAAAAGCGAGAGTTGGACTATGATGCGATTCGGGTACAGTTGCAGAAGATAGCGCGGCGTGCGGGCGTCAAGAAGCGAGTGAACCCGCATATCTTTCGACACTCGCGATCAACGCACGTAGCATCGCATCTTACAGAGGCGCAGATGGCAGACTACTTCGGATGGGTTCAGGGTTCGCGCATGCCGTCGCTCTACGTGCATATGTCGGGTCGTGATACCGATAAGGGTCTGTTGCAGATGTACGGAATAGAAAGCGAAGCATCAGGTGGGACAGAGCAGGAACTGAGACAGTGCCCATTCTGCAAAACGGTGAACACAAAAGGCGCACGCATCTGCATAAACTGCCGCAAGCCGCTCGCGGTGGAAGAAGCGATGGCTCGCGACGATAAAGTGAAGGAAATGCTCGCGGCGATGCTGGATATCATGACAGAAGATCCGGAGATGAAAGCGAAATTCAGCAAGTTCTTTGAGTAAGCGGCAGATCACAGAGGATCTCTTCGATCTCTTCGGTAACCCTCCTTATCTTATCCTATCCTGTCCTGATCATCGGTCCTGGGTGGAGGAGTGAAGGTTTATCCTTCGCTCCGAGAATGACCTGTAGTTCGCTTTTGTAGTATCACGCGGCATGGGCATGGCGGAGCTGTTAAGAAGATGGAAGAAAGCGGTAACACTCGGAAGAAACATGCCCGGCTTCTTCACCGTGGTGAGCACGCGGACGGCGAGCTATGCTTCTGGTTCGGGCCAATTTCTGAACGTTCTGCTCGGCTCGGCTCAGCTCAGCCGTATCGCGGGTATCCAGCCTTCGTGGCGCTTGCCGTTGATGTCCACGAACTCCTCACAAGTGATGACTCCGCCGGTTGCGTTGTAGGGCGATTCGTGGATGATCTGCGGGTACGAGCCGGTGCGGAGTTTCCGCGCCTGTAGCCGCAGTAAAACACCCCTCATGAGCGCTGCGTAATCCTTGTTCAGCCCCGTGACGTTCACGATGTCCAGAGTATGAGCCGGGCTGCCGAGCCAGTCGATGGTGAAATATACATACCCCCAGGACGTGCCGTTCTTCGGTTGGATCCCTCTTACGCCTTCTGCGTTCTTCTCACCATAGTAGCTCTCAGTGTGGAAGTCGATGGCAAAGTCCTGCGGCGTGCCCGGTATCTTCAGCAGCGGCAGGAAGCGGGAATTGAGCGCTCTGAAGAATGAAAGAATCCCCTCGACGCTGTTCGCACTTTTGATATAGCCGAGTACCGTATCTGCGGAAGGAACAGCAGCCGCAGGGTTCGTCCGTCGCAGCTCATTTGCCGCCGCTTCGGGCGAGTTATTCGCCGAATTAGCCGCGTACGTCAGCACGTTGAGCGTCTCTTGCAGGCTATACTCTGCGCCGTTCGGCACCGCAATAATACCGCCATTCCACTGTAGCAGCTCTGAGAGCATCCCCCAAAAAATCGGTAGTGCCCTCGAGAATCCCCAATTCACCCAAATTCCGGATATAACGATTCATTTCCAATACTCCTTGCTTTGGAGTGGATATGGAACTTATAAATTCCTTTCGGAAGTGGGGCCGTTCGGAACTACTGGTTTTGCCCACAAATTTACGGTCGTCTGAGGATGATAGCTGTTCACAAAGGGTGCTTTTATTTCTGCGGTGACAATATCTGTTATTGACTACATATGCGAATAGCCAATCAGATGCCTCCGTTTACTGGAAATAGTGGCAAAGTTTGTTGATAGAAAGTCTATGATTATTTATACTCTGAAACTTAGGTAGTTAGTTAGTGTAGTGGGGTGCACCCCTAAAAGTAGACAGTGAGTTAAGAAATAGAG
>JBNGDK010000026.1:0-25593 GCA_049975405.1 Candidatus Methanospirareceae archaeon | reverse complement strand
CATGTTTCCACCTCTCGCTTCTTAAAGAGGCGGACTTAATCATACCATCAGGTTACTTGCATCTCGTCAGAGAATAATTCTACCTCTTCGCCGCAGTTTGGGCACTTCTTTAGTATGATTGTGGGACTTCGTATATTCGCTGCTCCAGGGCATTTATCAAACAGTGCCATGTTATCAGGATTAAAAGTTGCTTCGTGTTTAAAATTCCTTGCTCGCCCCGTTAGTCGAGCGCAATTTATATCATCCCCGGGTAGTGTACGGTTAGCCGCCGCACCGGCCCATCATCCGCGCTCGCTCCTTCACTGACCGAAAAGCTTTTATACACATGCTCATTACTCGATTATGGTGATAAAAATGGTTGTATTACCAAAAGCACCTGTTACTAAGATCATTCGGAACGCGGGAGCCGAGCGAGTGAGCGATGATGCCACGGAAAAGCTGGCGAAGCTGCTTGAGTCGTACGGCGCCAAGGTCGCGAAGAAAGCTGTGAGCCTCGCGAAACACGCCGGCCGGAAGACCGTGAAGGCAGAGGATATCCTGGGCGCAGTCGAGTAAAGCTAAACGCGAATAGTAGAAAGAGGGCGGTGTAAAATCGGCCACCCTCTCTTTTTTATTTTTCTTCATCGCGTACGGGTGTCCTCACTTTTTTCTGCCGTACGACTTTCGCGGCGAAGGTCGCAGCGCCAACGCCATTATCAATATTGACGACCGCCAATCCGGGTGCACAGCTCTGCAGCATCGCGAGCAGCGCGGCAATCCCCCCGCCGCCCATACCGTAGCCCACTGACGTCGGCACACCGATTACCGGCACGTCCACGAGACCCGCAACGACCGAAGGCAGCGCACCCTCCATGCCCGCAATGACAATGAGTGCCGAGACATGTTCGTCCAAGAGCTGCACAAGCGGCTCCGCCAGCCGGTGAATGCCCGAAATGCCCACATCGTAGGCCGTGAGTACCGCGCAGCCGCAGACTTCAGCAACGACGCGCACCTCTTCTGCCACCGGCCGGTCTGCGGTACCGGCAGCGATGAGCCCGATCTTCCCGCGGTGCTCGAATGTGTGCCCCTGTCGTTTTACGAGTATCGTCCGCGCGAGCGGGTTATGATCAAGCTCCAATTCCTCGTTCTTTGCGGCATGCAACTGCTCCCTGAGTTCCTCGACATCTTCGGCACGCGCTCGCGTGATCAACGCAAAGCCCCGGGCTGATGCGTGCGCCAGTGCAATCTCCGCAACCTCAGCGCTGCGTTTACCCGGGGCGAAGATAATTTCCGGAATACCTGTTCGATCTCCTCTGCCCAGATCGAGCCGTGCGAAATCTTTTAACACCTGTATGCACTCAGATTTCAATGCCTTGCTCGCGGCTTCAGTGCTGAGCTCCCCTCGCGCCACTTTTCGTAAGATCTCGTCCATGGCACTTCTTCTTCTCTTACCATAAATAAGAAAGAAAAGCTATAGACAAGAAGCTGGATAGACTGACACATACTTGTGCGTGATGAAACTGGAAGAGCTGGGCGAACGGGCTTTAATAGAGCGGATTGTGCGGTCGTTTCAGGTTGATCCCGAACTCGTATCTGCAGGCGCGGGTGAGGACGATTGCGCCGTACTCGATCTTGCTCGTGTAAAAAACGGCTACCAGTATCTCCTCGTGACCACGGACACGTTACAGGAATCAACGCACTTCCCGCGCGGTATGACGCCGTTCGAGAAGGGTTGGAGCGCCGTGGCCGTCAATTTGAGTGATATCGCCGCGATGGGCGGTTTTCCATTCGCCTTTGTTATCGCGCTGGGCATTCCGGCAAATATCGAGGCGTCATTTATTGATGAGCTCGTAGCGGGAATTGAGGCCTGCAGTTCGGCCTTCGATACAGCAGTCGTTGGTGGTGACCTCACGCGGAGCAGCGAACTTATCCTAACGGGCACGTGCCTCGGCCTGACCAGCAATCCACTCAAGCGATCTGGCGCCCGGGTTGGGGATCTGCTCTGCGTCACCGGCTCGCTGGGGAACGCGGCGCTTGCCTTGAAGCTCCTCAACGGCGAATTGCACGTATCAGACCAGCGTGAAGCAGTAGTGAAAGCGGCGCTCTTCCAGCCCCAGCCGCGTGTACGCGAGGGATTTACGATCGCACACTCCGGCGTGGCCACTGCGATGATCGACATCAGCGACGGACTCGCACTCTCCATCGCGGAGATCGCGAAGGGGAGCAGCGTCGGTGCCGCGCTCTTTGCAGAGCGGATACCGGTTTTGAGCGAGGAGCTACGATATGACGAGCAGCTCATTCTATCACCAGATGAACGCACAGAGCTTGCGCTGTACTACGGCGGCGATTACGAATTACTCTTTACGCTTGATAGGCACGTGCTGGAAGATGCTGCACTGATGAGCAAGCTGAAACAGGAAGTACATATGAGCGTTATCGGTACGATCGTACCGCCAGAAGAAGGGATCTCGCTCAGAACGGGCGAAGGTAAAGAAAGGCTAGAAATAAAGGGCTATCAGCACTTTTAACCCTCATGAAGAGCGCTTAACTAAAGACCGCTTCGCGGGTTCTCCAGCAAGGTTTTACGAATAGAGCACTTCTGAAAAGCGCATACTAAAACAGTTCCGCAAGCTCGTTCACGATCTCTTCGGCGATGATTCGTTTCTTTCCGTTGACCTGCTTGACGTTACTCGTACCGTTTCGGAGGATAAAGACTTCGTTCTCGTCCGCGCCGATCCCGCCCTTGCCAATATCGTTCGCCACGATCATCTGGAGGTTGTGCGCTTTCAGCTTCGTCCGTGCTCGTTGTACCAGCTCGTCCTCTGAGACGTTCGTCTCGGCCTTGAAGCCCACGACCACGAGTTCGGGGAATTCCTTCCGCGCCTCAGCAATCAACTTCCGTGTCGGCGCGAAGTGCAGGTGCAGATCGCCACCCGAGGCGATCTTTACGGCTGCGGGGTCAAGAGTGAAATCGGCGATAGCAGCCGAGGAGATAAGCACGTCATAGCCCGTTCGCAGCTCGTTCAGACAGGTATCTATCATCTCGTTCGCGGTCTCGACGTGCAACTCGTTGATTCCCATCATGTTCAGCGTTTTACTGTGCACGAGCGTGACCTCGGCACCCAACTTGTAAGCCGCCTTTGCCAGCTCCATACCAGTTCGGCCCGAGCTCCGATTGGTCAATATTCGTATTGGGTCGATAGACTCTGAGGTGGGGCCGCCGGTGACCAGCACGCGCTTACCAGCTAGCTTCTTGGGTGAGAGCAGATGCTCAGTGGCAAGCACGATCTCGGCGATAGAAACGATCTTGGCGAGCCCTTCCTGGATCTTCGGGCCCAGTACTGTGACCCCGAGCTGTCGTAACTTCTCCAGGTTCCCGGTGATCACCGGACTGTTGAACATAGACTCGTGCATCGCGGGCACGATCACCATGGGAATGCCGGATCCGAAGGCGGTGGTGGCGAAGACGGTCACGGGCGTGTCGGAGACGCCGGTCGCGATCTTGTTGAGCGTATTGGCGGTGCAGGGTGCGATGAGGAAGAGATCGGCTGAGCCCTCCATGCCGAGGAACTCCACGTGCTCGATATCGCCCATCAGCTTCGTGATCGCCTCGTGCCCGGTGGCGTAATGGAGGGTGTAAGGATGGATGATCTCGGTTGCAGCCCTGCTCATCACGCTGTACACATCAGCACCGTGCCGTATCAGTTCACGGGCGAGTTCGAACGCCCGTACCGCAGCGACCGATCCGGTAACGCCGAGAACGATCTTCTTGCCGAGTAACGAATGACTCTTCGTACCCTTGATCCTGAGTGTAGGGTGTGGTCCGCGTTCTTTCTCAGCCATTTTTGATCGTGATGAGAGATGGATGGACCGGTCGGGATTTGAACCCGAGGCCTCTCACACGCCAAGCGAGTGATCTTCCACCTGATCTACCGGCCCATTCGTTCTTTTGTTTTCGTACCTCGCGCGTTCGTTCGTTGTGTAGAGCCCACCTGCGCTCATCCAAGGATCAGAGATAGCGGGAGACGTCCTCGATCATCCGTTCGCAGTAGATACACCGGAATCGAAGTGGCTGCTCGCTGATCGTGATGAACCGTGAAACTACCGGTTCGCGTTCAGCGTTGGAGATGCAGTTCGGGTTCGCGCAGCGAATGATCCCCTCGATCGACTGCGGCAGGAAGACTTTGTGCTTCTCCACCACTTCCGAATCACGGATGATATTGATCGTGGCGCTGGGCGCGATCAGGGCGATCTTGTCAACCTCCTCGGGCTTCAACTCACGATCCTCAACCTTCACGATGTCCTTCCTACCCATCTGCTTGCTCCGCACGTTCATGGCCACACTGAGCGCGGCATCGGTGCCGGCATGGATCCCGAGGATCTTGAGCACGTTCAGCGCCTGTCCAGCCGTGATATGATCGATCACCGTTCCGTTCGTGATGGGCAGAACCTTGAGCTCTTTCTTCATACGCGTCGAGTTGCAGTCAGTCTGGTATTAAGATAAGAAAAAGAGGTGGGAGCTATTTAACTTTCCTCTCATGTCCTGCTCCCGGCTCGGGTAAACCGCTAACGCAGAGAGTAAAGCACGCCTCGTAACTGCTCGTTGAGTGAGGTGTTGCGTGAAATGGCCAGCTGCTGAACGTACCATTCCCCCTTTTTGATCAGGGGTTCCATCCAGAGCAGCGAATGGGACCGCCGTGATTTGAACACGGGACAACTCGGTCTTCAGCCGAGCGCTCTCCCAGTCTGAGCTACGGTCCCTTTTTTCTTTACTTCGGCTCTCTGCTATCTCTTTCTTATCGCTTCGAAGTTATAAATATTGGCGTGCTCAAAACCAGAATAATGGAAGCAGCGATCCGACGAGCACTTGACTTTGTAACTGCGCAGCACGCAACGTATGCAGACATTCGGCTGGAACGCGGGCACGCAACGACCCTCGATCTCCGGGACGGGGTCTTCCGTGAGCTGAGCTACGGAATTGATGAGGGCATGGGTGTCCGTGTGCTTTTCAACGATTCCTGGGGCTTCGCCTCTTCCAACGATCAGGCGCAATCTGCGATACAGGCGACCTTCGAGAATGCGCTGAGCGCTGCGCGTGCACTCTCATACTCCAAGTCCGACAAGCAGACGACAGCACTCAGGCTTGCCGATGCGCCCGCGACGACCGAGGAATTTACGCTTAAGCCGCGAATCAATCCTGAGGACGTCAGTATCGAGGCGAAGAAACGCATGGTCAAAGACGCGTACGACGCGGCGAAGGCACATTCTGAGCACGTAACGAGCGTCTCAGTGGTCTATCTGGACGGATACGAGGAGCAGATCTTTGCTAATACGGGGGGGAGTTATATCGTGCTGCAACAGCCGGCTGTCTTCCTCCGTGCCAGTGTGGTGGCAAAACGGGGTACTGTGCTCCAGGAGGGTCGCGAGAGTGTCGGTGCGGTTGCAGGCTTCGAGTTCATCGAAGCTGAGGATCCGACGATGATCGCCGTGAAGGCTGCGGACAAGGCGGTGCGGCTCCTTGATGCGGAGCTCCCGCCGGCCGGCGAGCTGCCGGTGATCATGGACCACCGACTCACTGGTGTCTTCATGCACGAGGCGCTCGGGCATGCTGCGGAGGCGGACCATGTGCTCTACGGGGAATCGATCCTGAAAGGTAAGGTGGGCACGGCGATTGCTTATGAAGGGCTGACGGTTGCGGATGATCCGACCATCGAAGCGTCCCATGGCTATTATCGGTACGATGATGAAGGTCTGCGCTCGCGCCGGACAGAGCTCATCAAGGACGGTGTGCTCGTCTCTTATCTCCACAGTCGCGAGACTGCCGGCCGGTTGGATGCGGCACCGACGGCGAACGCGCGCGCTGAGGATTATTCAGAGCTCCCGATCGTGCGGATGAGCAACACAATAATTGAGCCTGGCGGGTGGCAGTTCGATGAGCTGCGTGCGGATATCCCGTTCGGCATTTACGCGAAGGGCATGCGCGGCGGGCAGGTGGATACGGTCAAGGGCGAATTCCAGTTCAGCGCAGAAGAAGCCTTTCTGATAGAGAACGGGACGCTCACCAAGCGGTTGAAGAACGTCGCGCTCTCCGGGCGCACTCTGGACGTGCTGAAGAACATTGATGCGATCGGTACTGAAAAGAAGCGCGGGACGATCGGGTTCTGTGGTAAAGATGGCCAGGATGTGCCGGTATCGGAATATGCGCCCAATGTGCGTGTCACAAAGATACTGGTCGGGGGCGCATCATCCGGGTGAACCCGGACATGATGACCAGCACCGGGATTCACGGGCGTAAGCGCATAACTGCCGTTTTAGCTATTCCCGCCAGCTTTTCGATCTATCTGCTGGGATGAATCTTCTGCGAGCCAGCGTTGCGCAGCCGAATCAGCGGTTTCGCGATATGCCGCCGTGCCACCGGCGGAACTTCATATAGGCCCTCGGCCAGCTCTCGCTCGACGGTCTCGAGTGCCTGTGAACTGCGAAACGTCCCGCAGCGCTTGCAGCGGTAGCCCTGCGCTCCTCCCGCGGATTTCATGCGCTTGCCGCAGATTTCGCAGCGTGGATTCCGCTTCGCTTTCATAATCACTGCGCGGACTGCGATCTTCTCCAGATTCAGTGTTCCGGTCTTAAACGATCCATAAGCCGTTACCTCGTCCCCCACCCACAGGTTACGGACAATTTCACGGAACTGCTTCGTTGGCTCGTAGGCGATACAGTCGATGCGCTCTTCATTGGGATGAGCGATCGCGAGCTGGAAGACGACGTGACCGCCTTCGATCGCCCGCGGTTTGGACATCACGGTTCCCTCGATGCGGTACGAGTGGTAATCAGAGAGCGAGCCCTGCAGCTCTTCTCCAGGGATCAGGTGCGAATCTGTGCCCTGATTCGTGATGAAGAGCGTCTCCCGCTCCACCGACTCTGCAGTGATGATCTCATATGCCCGCATAACGGCGTCAACACGGCCGCCACGTATACCAAAGAGGACCGGACAGGGTGAGTGCGGGGCCAGGACTAGATTCTTATTCTTATAATCCACGGTATCCCAGGTCAGCGGATAGGTAGCACTGTCTGCTTTCCACACGCTTGCCGTGTCAATAACCCGCGGGGTGCCCCAGCGCTCCCGTTTCCGATAGGCAATCAGCTCGTAGGTGACATCGTAGTGTGCAGGGTAACGTCGCTGGAGTATGAAAAATGCAGCAGCAGCTAATGCCCCGATGACGCCCCGTTTCTGCTTCAAACCATAGTGCTCGATCTCCAATTCAGCCAGGAGCGCAAACGCGTGTTCTATCGTGACTATATCTTTCACGGCCAGCTCATAAAACTGCTGCAAGTTCTGAAGGTGCTCTGAGGGCATGCGCAGGGCACTCTGGTCGCGAATGAACACCACGCCGGGGTTTGTCTCCTTCGCGTGAACCTCCGCAAGCTCACCAACCCGGGCCTTGGTCAGGTCCTTGACCGCTTCCTCATCGCTCGTTTTATGAAGCGTGATCTCGAAGGCGACCGCGCCATTGCCGCGTGTCTTATACGGAATGCAGGGATTCAAACGCACCAATCGTGGAATCGAAACCGTACCGTAGCCCCTGAGCTCATCCACCAAGACAGCACAAAGATACGTAGTGCACATTCCCGTTTTCGAGTCGGTATCATCGATTCCAACGATCATAAGCCCTTCTTTTTTACCAGAGCCGCTGGTCACAGAAATAAGTTTCACACTACGAGGAAGCGATCAGCGAAGTGAGATGAAACTGCGCGCTCTCATTGCCCGTTCCAACTTATTTATGGCTCACTATCCAAGTAACGTACATAGGAAGCGAACATGAACTCGTATTTCTGGATGCTGCTGCTGAATCTCTTCCTCCTTTATTGGCTTATCGTGATGTTACTCGATAGGAAGGGGATTTTAGAGCGTTATAACATTTCAGCAGCCGGTCCTGTGCTCATGATCAAAACGAAGCGTGGTGAGCGTTTGTTGGAACGGTTGTCACGAGGCACGCGGAAGGAGCGTTTCTGGCGCGGTTATGCCACTATCGGCACCGGGTTGGTGCTCATTGCTATGGTCTTCATGTTCATTCTCGTTATTTATGGTGCGTACAGTACCTTTGTCCTTCAGCCCACGCCCACGACGATCAACGAGCCGAGAAACTGGCTGCTCATACCCGGGTTGAACGAATTCATCCCGATGTGCGCATGGGTGGGCTTTGTCATCGCGCTGGTGGTCCACGAGCTCTCGCACGCCGTCCTGAGCACGGTCGAGAAGATTAAGGTGAAGTCGATGGGGCTTCTCATGCTCATTGTGCCGATCGGCGCGTTTGCAGAGCCAGATAGTGAGCAACTGTTCGGCGAGCGTGAGCGCAAAGAGCGAAAGAAAGGGAAAGTGGCTACTGAGGTTGTGTCCGACTCAACAGAACTTGAAAAGCAGTCCAAGAAAGTGGCCAACTCACGAGAGCGCACCCGCATACTCTCGGCTGGCGTGACGAGCAATTTCTGCGTGGCTGTAATCGCATTTACGCTCTTCTTTGCTCTCCTCTTCTCGATCGAGCCGGTAGACGAGAACGTTCTGTACGTCTATAAAGTCGCACAGGGCAGTCCCGCGGAGCAAGCAGGTATTACGTCCGAGGTGTTCATCACTCGAGTTGACGGCACACCGGTGATAACGATAGAGGGGCTTACCGCGGCATTGAGCACCGAGGTGGAGCATATCGTGGTGGTACTGGAGAAAAATGGTGAAGAGCATGCATTCGCCGTGCCTGGTGGAACCACCGACAACGCCGGATTGTTCATTTTCGACGTCTTGACCGATTTACCTGCCGGACAGGCGGGTCTCACCCCGGGGATGCGCATAACGCGCATTAATGACGTGAACATAGCGGGTTACACGGACTTCAGCGCCTTTATGAATACCACCGTACCCGGACAGGTGATCGAGGTGCAAACCGACGTGACAACGGTTTCGGTAACGCTGGCCGAATCGCCGTCCGGCGATGAAACGGGCTATATGGGGGTGATCGTCGCCGGTACGACCGCATCGAGCCCGCGGGGCATGCTGGTCTTTGAATTCCCGACACGGGAGTACCTCAACGGACTGCGTGGGATTCCCGGGTCGTTTTTGACGATCTCGCCACGCCAGTGGCTGGCAAGCTGGTTGTGGTTGACCATTATGCCGATCGCGCCGCTACCGACTGGCTTCGGGGGCTTTACCCCGCTCCTTGCACAGTTCTTCGAGCCTGTGGGCACCGTCGCTGTGATGGGGGGCGCGGTCTTCTGGCTTGCAGATATCCTCTTCTGGATCGGTTGGATCAATTTCTATGTGGGGTTGTTCAACTGCTTGCCCGCCATTCCACTCGACGGCGGCTATGTCTTTCGTGAGATGCTCTACCCTATCGTGCGCCTGGGGATAAAGGAAGAGCAGCGCAAAGAAAAGGTTGCCCGTGGCATTGCAGCTTTATTCGCGCTCTTTATCTTCTCCGCCATTGTTATCCTGCTCGCCGGCCCGTATCTCCTGTAACCGCTTCGGTTTCGGCTTCGTTTGAGTTCGGGTGCTGCTAACTAACTGCTCGTGAGTTAGCAGGTCAGATGTAACGCCGCGATCGTCCGTTTCTTCTGCGCGATCTGGTTGTAGAGCTTACAGGCCTGCTCGGTTGGCTCGATGAGCAGTTCAATGTCCTTCGATTCAATATAGCGCCGCGTCTGCGCAGGCACGTTCATAACGCCGTATTTGCCCGTGCCGACAATCAGCACCTCAGGCCGCTCTTTCACGATCGCTTCCACGTCTGTTTGCAAGAGAACATGCCCGTCTTTGCGCCACCATTGGTCTTGAATTCGATCAGGATAGATGATCACATCCCTCGTGTACGTCGTGCCGTCAATGACAATCCTCCCGAAGTTATAGGCATCAATCATTAGCCACACCTCAACCCTCATAGACAAGCGAGCTAGCGCCTATTGCCTCACTCGCGGTTCTGTTTGGCTCTCCGGCGCTTGAGCTTCGTGAGCCGCTCGATATCTGTGAGCTTGACGTCTTCGGTCACTACCACATAGCCTTTTGCACGGGCTCCCTGGAGCAGTTGCTCGCCAAGCTCAGTTCGCGTCAGAACGGTGGAGCATCCGGGCTCCGAGCCGACGGATCCGACGGATATATCAGCAAGCTCGGCGGTATAATCGGGGCAGGCGAAGCAGCCCGCGTTGACGAAATCCTCGACCGCGTCAAAGGGCACGACATGCAAGATCCTCGCGGCGTCGTAGACGTGGAATTCTTTGCCTTTAATGTCCAGCTTTTTCACCTGCTCGACCGGGAGCACGTTGTTCTGGATATATGCTATCAGTTCCTGCGTGAACGTCTCCATGCAGAACAACCCGACCAGCAGCTTGATGCGCTCCTTTTCAATACTGTATGGCTGAGCAGAAGTGATGACGCGCCGTATCCCACCGATCTGACAGGGTGTGCCAACGAACCCGATGTGGTTGCAGCCAGCGACCACGGCATCAACGACGCCAATACCGGAGGGATAATAGGTGTATTTCGTGCCCGCACCTTGCTTGAGTTCTTTGTAGCTCCGCACGACTTTCGTGCTCGGCTCCCAGGTGCGATCCGCAACGGTGATCGCTGCGCAATCGATGAGTCCTTCCTCGAGCGCATAACCGAGCAACGCGGTCACCGCACCGCCGTCCTGCGCCTGCTGCAGGGTCGTCTCATCCGTTGCCCGTACCGCATAGCTCGCGCTATAGATCCCCAGGAGCTCGTCGGCGGTTCGATGCCGCCCAAAGGTCAGTTCCTCAACAGCGGTATACGGAAACGTGCTCCGAATGTGCTTATACACGTCTTCGAGCTTGATGGTGCCCGTGGGGCAGACGTACGCGCACGCGCCGCAGCCGATACAGACATTAGAGAGCTCGATCTCCAGCGGATCCTTGAGCGGACCGTCGATCTCTCGGTTTACGCCGCGATTGATAAAATTGATCGCGCTCACACCCACGCGTTCCTCACAGACACGGGTGCAGAGGCCGCAGAGGATGCAGGTTTCATCTCCCGGTGGGAAGCGAGGTGAACCGACTTTGTATTCCCGCGCCAGCTCCTGGAGTACGGGCACCTGAGGGCATCGAGCGAGCAGCAACTCGATGAGGAGTTTCCGAATCGCGATGATCTCCGGTGCGCTGGTCTCCACGATCAGGCCGTCCTCAACCGGGTAATTACAGGCGGTAACGATCTTGCTGCGCCCGCGTCTGGTTATTTTCACGGAGCAGAGCCGGCACGCGCCAAACGGCTCCACGAGCGGATGATAGCAGAGCGTGGGGATCGCAATCCCGCGCTCACGCGCCGCTTCCAGTATCGTCCTGTCCGCCGGCACGGTGATCTCCTGTCCGTCGATCTTAAAGCTCACCGTACTCATTTTCCCCCGTCACCCCCTTTCGTTTCGGTCTTCTTCGGCAGCCGCCGCTCAGCCGCTGACGGCGGAGGCGGGACCGGTTCGCCCGAGATCTTCACGACGGCGCCAAATTTCGGCGGGCACTGGTAGAAACAGGAGCCACATTTCGTGCATTTCGCCTGGTCAATCACATGGATCACGCGCTTATCGCCCTCGATCGCGTCCACGGGACAGACCTTGCGGCACAGCAAGCACGCCCTGCACCTGCTGGGCTCGATATAATAACTAATGAGCCCTTTGCAGACGAGCGCGGGACAGCGCTTATCCCTGATATGCGCATCATATTCGTTTCGGAAATACCGGAGCGTGGTCAGTACAGGATTCGCGGCGGTCGTTCCGAGCGCGCACAACGACGCGTCCTTCATCACCCCGCTGACCGCTTCCAGCAGCGCGATATCACCCTCCGTCCCTTCACCTGCCACAACACGGTTCAGAATCTCGCGTAGGCGCTTCAAACCCTCACGACAGGGAACGCACTTACCGCAGGATTCGTCACAGAGAAAGTCCACGAAGTACCGCGCGAGATCAACCATGCAGGTGTCCTCGTCCATCACGATCATGCCGCCAGAGCCCATCATGGAGCCGAGTTTGGTGAGCTCGTCAAAGTCCACAGGCGTATCGAGATATTCCTCGGGGATACAGCCGCCGGATGGCCCGCCGGTCTGCACGGCCTTGAACGCTTTGTTGCCCGGTATGCCGCCGCCGATCTTGAAGATGATGTCCCGGAGCGTGGTGCCCATGGGGACCTCCACCAGGCCAGTATTGTTCACCTTCCCAACGAGCGAGAAGATCTTCGTGCCTTTGCTCTCCGCCGTGCCAATCGAGGCGAACCAGTCCGCGCCCTTAGTGATGATGAGCGGCACGTTCGCCCAAGTCTCTACGTTGTTGAGATCGCTGGGTTTGTCCCACAGCCCGCTCTCTGAGGTGTGCACGTATTTTGGTCGTGGCTCCCCCACTCTCCCTTCGATCGCGTTCATTAACGCGCTCGACTCGCCGGAGACGAAAGCCCCCGCGCCTTTATGAACAGTAACGGAGAAGTCGAAGCCTGAGCCGAGGATATCCTTCCCGAGAAGCCCCAGCTCCTCCGCCTGCTTGATCGCGATCTTCGCATTGGTCACGGCGAGCGGATATTCCTGGCGGATATAGAGGAAGCCCTCATGCGCGCCGATCGCATAAGCGCCGATTATCAGGCCCTCGAGGATACGGTGCGGATTCCCTTCCATGAGCGCGCGATCCATGAACGCACCCGGGTCGCCCTCGTCGCAGTTCACGATTACGTATTTCGGCTCGCCTGCAGCCTTTCGCGTCGATTCCCATTTCCGCCCGGTCGGGAACCCACCGCCGCCACGCCCGCGCAATTTCGAGCGCGTGATCTCCTCAATCACCTGCTCGGGTGTGTACTCGAACAATACCTTATTGAGCGCCCGATATCCACCGATGGCGAGGTAATCCTCGATGCGTTTGGGATCGATGGCGATATTATCGCCGATGAGCAGCCGTTTCTGGTACTTGTAGAACGGGATCTCAGATTCGTGGACTGCCTTCTCGCCGGTCTCTGGATCGGTATAGACCAATCGCTCGACGACCTTCTTCTCCTTGATCGTTTCGGTAAGAATTTCAGGGACGTCCTCAGGCTGTACCTGGAGATAGCAAATCTCTTCGGGATAAATAACGATGATCGGCCCCCGCTCGCAGAATCCCGGACAGCCAGTCTCTCGCACGTCCACCTTGTCGGCCAGCCCCTGCTCCTTCAAGCCCTCTTTAAAAGCGGTGATCACCGTCTTCACGCCGAGCGCGAGGCAGCCCGTGCCCGCACAGATCGCGATACAGGGCTTCTTCAGGTCTCGTTGTGTCAGTATCTCGTTCCTCAGTTTCTCCAATTCTGCAGGTGATTTCAGGCGAGTCATAAAAGAATCCTCCAAGCTATTCGTAACGTGCCAGGATGTCTTGCACATCCCCCGGGTTCAATTTACCATGGTAATCATCATCAACGACCATCACCGGCCCGAGCGCGCAGCAGCCGATGCAATTCACCCGCTTGACCGTGAACTTCAGATCCGCGGTCGTGCCGTCCGCTTTCACACCGAGAATATCCTCGACCTTATCCAGGATCCGGGGACCGCCGCGCACATGACAGGCCGTGCCCAGACAGACCTGGATCACGTGCTTGCCGATCGGCTCCAGGCTCAGCACCTTATAGAAACTAATAATGCGATAAATGCGGCTCAGGGGAATTTGAAGCCGGGTGCTTATTCGCTCGATTGCTTCTCGGGGAATCCAGCTGAGCTCATTTTGAATCTCCAGCAGCAGTTGAATTAAAACACCCGCCTTTCCCTCGTAGCGATCAATAATCTCATCTATCCGCTCCTCAGCTACCATTTCTCTCACGTCTCGACCTCCGTTCCGCGCACGAACCGTTGTGGCCGAAGCAGCCCATTCCTTAATCGGGTTCAAACAAATAAATAGCAATCGCTTTTTTGGGGCACCTTGCCGCCGCGCGCATGGTCACATTTCGTGCTATAGTTAGGTCGTCCGGCATACCGGCGTAACCGGTAGTTATATATACAACTTGTATCTAACCACGTATTAACACGTGCTGCAAGTGTTGGAGCAGGTGCTGTGACATAATCGTCCTTAAGCAACTAGGAGGTGAAACATATGGTAGAGCTAATAGACACCATTATGGAAAGTTTTGCGACCGCAATTGGAACCATGATCGAATGGATACCTGCGATCATTGCTGCTGCGATTATTTTGCTCATTGGCTGGTTCGCCGGCAAGTTTGCGGGAAAAATCGTTGGCACCATAATTGACAAGATTGGTCTCGGCCCGGCCCTGGACAAAACGATTATTGGTGACGTGGTCAAATCCTCAGGCATAACTACGGCAAAACTCTTTGACATCCTCGTACGATGGTTCATCTACATCATCTTCATCATGGCGGCCATAAACGTGCTGGGGATAGCGTTGCTCATCGACTTCATGAATAAACTCGTCTTATACATCCCGCATCTCATCGCTGGTATACTCCTGCTGGTCGTCGGCCTTATCCTCGTTGATTTCGTCATGGACTGGCTTGAAGCGCAACTAAAGACACGCGAAGTCGGCTTCGGCGATATTGTAGTACCAATACTCCGGGCACTCTTCACCTTGCTGATCCTCACGCTGGCACTGGATCAAATGCTCATTGATACCGAAATCATCTACACCTTCCTCGTTCCGCTGGCCTGGGGACTTGGAATCGGTCTCGCAGTTGCACTAGGCATCGCGCTGGGCTGGGGAGGCAAAGACATCGTCGCTGATTACCTGAAAGATAAATGGGGCACGAAGTAGCGAAATATTCATAACGATACGGCGGAGGGAGGTTCCACGTGGGAATCTCTCCCACTTTTTTATATAAATAACACGCCTCAATGATTCCTGGTTCAGAAGCAACGCCTTAAACTACCCCATTTCCGCTTTATGTAACTATACGTATGGTCAATCTTTTTTTCTTATTTGATACTAAGAGACGCGTGCGACGATTCGGCCTGTGCTGCTCATGTCGTGGTGAGCCATCAATCTCGTCTCAGCTTGGTTATACCAGCTAGGCGAGTTTCTGCACCAGATAGTTCATGAATGCTTCCAATTCTTCCTTGAGCTGCTCTACCTTCTCGTAATCGTCCTCGATCTCCAGCCCCTTCTTATATTCTAAGAATGACCGTACGAGCACGATGACATCGCGCGTATCCAGATCGGAGATGTCAAGATCCTCATCAATGCAGCAGAGCGAGGTCCAGTAGGTCCAGGCCTCGTTATCAAAGCCGTACGGATTGAGCATGCAGTGCACCATGAACCCGATCTGCCCGGTATTCCACGTCGAGAGCGGGATTTTCTCCTCTAAGCTCAGACGGCATTGGGTCGCGATCGCGATGATCTCACAATTGTCTGGATCTTCGGTGCCAAGCCCGATTACCAGCTCCGGATACTCGTTCTTCAAGGCCGCTTCGACCTGTGCCTCGATCGTTCGGCCGTTCTCCGTCTTCACGCCGAACATCACGCTCTCCGACCGAACAAGAACGGTGAACCAGTGATATGGTTTCGAGAGCTGCTTCAGCTCCACTTCCACCATCAGACGAGCCGCATTGAGTTCCTCGTGGCTAACATGAGCCCCTCTCCCGCGCGGATAGATCTTATAAACGAACCAGTGTTGAGCCATTATTCCGCCTGGAGATCACTCGTCATTGATCCCAGCAACTGTTGTAGCTCCCGTTCGATACGTTCCAGTTGTGCAGCCGTTTCGTCACGTTGCTTCTTCAATGCCACCCATTCGCCGAATCGCTCGTGCCGCAGCACGGTCATCAGTTGCCGCTCTTCGTGCTCCAGCGCTTTGAGCCGCATGGTCATTTCGCTCTGGCGCTGCTTCAGCTCCGCCCGTTTATTGGTCACTCGCGCGATACCGCGTTCCATCATCAGCTCATATTCGGGATTCAATTCCGGGTCTTTCTGCTCCTCCCGCGAGACGAGCATCTGCTCTTTCTGTGCCTCGAGCTTCTTGATCTCCGCGGTCAGCACGTGCAGCCGTCTCTCGAGCTTCTCTCGCTCTTGCCTCATTGCCCCCACGTTCTGCTCGACCCAGTCCTCAAACTCTTTACTCCCGCCACTGCTCATAAGTGTAGGAATAGATAGTCGCGCATAAATAACGCGCTCACGCGCTAAGTTTCAGAGCTGAAATTACTCGTGAGCCACGAGCATGGCCTTCACCGCATGGAGTAGCCGCCCGTTCTCTCTATCCTTCTTCACGGAGAACCGGATATGGCGGGGTAGCCCAAATGAGGTGCAATCCCTGACCAAGAGCCCGTCTTCCAAGAGCCGGTTCTTTGCATTCGCTGCATTTGCAACATCCAGAAGATAGTAATTGGCATCCGAATGAACCTCCAGCACGGCTTCTATACGCTTCTTACTCCGCTCGATGCGCGCTCGCGATTTTGCCAGGAACGCATCACCCTCGGCACCAAGCACCGCTGCACCGACCTTCTGGGCGATCACGCTCACGCTCCAGGGGGTCTTCACACGCTCCAGTGCAGTAATAAGCTCGTTCGTGGCGATCGCATAGCCGATTCGGATTCCGGGGATCGCGAATGACTTCGTTAAGGAGCGCATAATGATGAGATTCTGTGTGGCCAGCCGCTGTGCAGGGAACGCATCTCTGACAAAATCAACATACGCCTCGTCCAGCACCACGAGCGCATTGACCTGCTCGGCAGCCTCCACGAGCACGTTTACCGCTTCCTCATCCAGATACTGCCCGGTTGGGTTGTTCGGGTTGCAGAGAAAGACCACATCATCTGGTTGTAAAGCTTCAATGATCAGATCTGGCACAATCCGCAGCCCGGGCATCGCCACACGCACGATCTGAGCACCCAAGATACGCGCCGCAGGCTCATATTCGCCGTAGGTATGCTCCGGCATGAGCACACGGTCCTTAACAAAGCTGAGTGCGACAAGCTGAATGAGTTCCGAAACACCGGCGACCATCAAAATCTCGTTCGCCGCACAACCATACTTGTCAGCAAGCAGCGCGCGCAGTACCGCGCAACCTGTGTCAGGATAGCGGTCGATCTCCTCGGTCGCGTCCCGAATCGTTTTCAGAACAAAATCAGGCGGCCCATATGGGTTTAAATTGACACTGAAATCACATACACGTTTTGCTCCACCGCTCAACGGTTCGCCACCGTGCTCACGAGCACGCAGCCCTTTCACGGCTGCCCGAGGCGTTATCACCCCGCATCACCTCGTTTATCAGGAGCGCGAGGCCCGCCATTCTCCTCTTTTTCCAACTCGCGGTATTCTGTACCGACCACCGTGCGGATATGCTCGGCCGTCTTCTCACCCACCTTCTCGACTACCATCAACTCCTCCTTCGACGCGGTTACCACGTTCTCGACCGTCTTGAAGTGTCGCAGCAAATTGCGCGTTGTTACGAGCCCGATATTCGATAACGCTGAGATGAAGTACTCCTGCTGCTCTTTCAGCGAGGCCACGGGCTTCTTTCCGTGCGGGTTGATCTCCTTCTTGCTCGGCTGCTGCTCCCGCTTCGCGATCACATAGAGCAAGGACGCAGTATCCGCCTCGTCCCTCGTCTGGATGATGGGCACGCAGAGATCGAGCGTGATGGCTACGATGACCGCCCGCACAACGTTTGGATGCACGTTTCGCTGCCCGTAGAGCGCTTCACCCTCGAGCACGAGCACCGGTTTCTCGTACTCCTTCCGCATCCTCAAGATCTGCGCCAGCAAATTCCTGCGCTTGTTGATCAAGGAATCAAGGAAATCGGTCGTGCTCTTCCGCTCGATGCAAACCCGATCAGAGACGACGTAGTCGCCCACACCGAGATTCCGCAACCTCAGATCCACACCCGCTTTCTCCAGAAACCGCGCCACACCCGACTTCGTCTCCCGCGGATCCACAAAGATGATCAGGCGCATGTCTTCAGCCTGAAAATCGGTTATTTGTTTCTGATTCTCTCGTTCCTTTGGCTGCTGCTCCACCACCTGTTTCGTCGGTCCCACTACTACAGAAAACTGCTCCACTTCCTCCTCTACCGCTGGATCGTGCGTAACCATACCCAACTCGCTGATCCGCCGCCGCATCTGACGCTCCTTCGTCCGGCTGAGCCAGTAATAGCCCTCGTCTTTCGTGCCCCTCGCAATCAGGACAATAACCTTGCCCACTTTCTTCCGCGCCGTCCTGCCCTTCCGCTGGATGCTCCGAATCGCAGACGGTATCGGCTCATAGAAGAGCACGAGGTCGGTCGCCGGAATATCGAGCCCCTCCTCAGCCACAGAGGTTGCAACGAGGACGTTGTAAATTCCCTCTTTGAACTGCTGGATGATCGCCACCTGCTCTTTCTGCTTCAGGCCTTTATCCTCCTCCTTTGTGGCCTGCCCGATGAACTTTACGGCACGAATGCCTTCCTTTTCCGCATGTCGCTCGTGTAACGCGCTCACGATCATTTCCGCAGTGTCCCGATAGTTGGTGAAGACAATGATGCGTGTATCCGGATTGTCCCGAATCTCCTCCCGCAGGATATCTATCAGCGCTTCCAGTTTGGGATGCTCGCCCTCGTACGCGGCGAGCGCGGTCATCGCCGCTACGAATTGCTTATCGCGCATCAAGCGTTTTGATGCTTTGCTGCCCTCCTTTGAAGATGCTTCGCTCTGCAAGCGCTCGAAATAGCGCCGTACCGCGAAAATACCCTGCGTCTCGATCAGATCGATCGCGTGCTTGATTTTCATGATCTCAGCCAGCACTGACAGCGCCTGATACAAATCAGCGTGCTTCTGCGTCTGCAATTGCACCGAGATCGCCGACCGTAACGCCAATATCTCTGATTTGGAGACCTCCTTGCTTTGTTTCTTACGGATGAATCCGAGCTTCCGCAGCACGTCGAGCCGCTCGGCAAGTACACCATCCAAAACGCGTTTCTGCTTCTTGAGCTCGACCGGGATATCAATACCACGCCACTCAAAGCCTTTCTTGAAAATGTACGGCGCAACATCATGATCATACTCCGTCCGGCTCTCGACTTTTGTCACGCCCAGCGCGCTGCAGATCTCCTGTATTTTCTCGCGATCGCTGCCCGGTGACGCGGTCATGCCCAGAACCAGCGGCTCCGTCGCCTGCTCCCTGTACTTCTCCGCAAGGTACACGTACGAGTAGTTCCCCACCGCGCGATGGCATTCGTCGAAGATCACCAGCGCGACATCGCGGAGCGAGATACGGTTACTTAACAAATCGTTCTCAATGATCTGTGGCGTGGAGATGATAATGCGCGCCGACTCCCAGAGCTTCCCCCGCTTCTCCGCGAGGATTGAGCCAGTAAACAGCTGAATCAGCGCTTCGTCAAGAGCAAGAACCTCTTTGAGAAACGCAGTGTGCTGCTCGACCAGCGGCCGTGTCGGTGCCAGGAACAGTATCTTCCCTTGCCTGACTCGATCTATGAGGACAAGAAGGGCGATGGTCGTCTTCCCGAGACCAGTTGGTAAAACCACCATCAATGACTGCTGTTTCGCCGCCTCCGCGATGGTAACCTGGTATTTTCGACGCTCTACTGCGTTTGACTTGAGAAACGGATGCACAATGAACTTCGTTGCGGCCCTGGACGCAGAATTGTCCATGAAAAGAGGTAGAAAGGGAGGATAAATAAAGCCCGATCCTGTGGAACGTACGGTTTGCACCACCACAGAGCGTTCCGGGATGGGACCTACGGTGCAGTCAAAGAAAGCGCTCAAGCTTCGCTTTTTTTGATCATCACCGTCACGTTCTTTGTTGTATCCACAATCTTCTCGATTTCACCTTCTATTCGCGGCTTTACCCGCTCCAGTTCGCCCACCCAAGGGATGAACTCTGCAATCAGCTCGCCGTCATCGAAGAGCCGCACGATGCCGTCGCTCTCCGAGACCACAACCGCAACAGCGCCTGTTTCTTTCGAGATCGATGCTGCGGCCATGTGCCGACTGCCAAAGCCCAACGGCAGATCCACGAACCGGGCGATTGTCTCGATGTACCGCGTTGCGGAGAGCACGTAGCCATCGGCACTGATAACGAACGCGCCATCCATCTTCGCCAGCTCATTAATAGTACCCTGCACGTTCGCATCGCGTATGTCTTTCTTCTCCCGGGGATAGCCCTCGAGCGGGTCGAGAATCAGAGGTTTTGAGCGTCGCAAGACCGCATCAGAATCGCCGATGACGAAGAGCGCACCGATGCTCTTGCCCTCGCTCCCACGCCGCGCAAGCGAGAGCGCAATCTCAAGCACCGTCTCAAGTACTTCTGGTTCGCAGTTCTGGCATCGCCCTTTGAGTGCTTGCAGCATTTTTATTTTCAACCACTCAAACCTAATTTTACGCTTTAACCTTATAAAACCGTGAATGGAGGGCCTACTGCACGTGAACGAGGAGCAAACGAGGGGACGAACTCTCGTAAATGACGATGCTCGTGGAAGGAAGAGATCCGCCCGGGCCTACGCGCCTGCGAGCATTACCGGCTTCTTCGCCATCCATGAGCATCATGATCCGCTGCAAAAAGGGTCTTTTGGCTGTGGACTCGTCCTCGAGTCCGGGTGCGTGACTGAGATTGCTCAGGTCCCTACCCGAGCAGCCGAGTCGCGGATACTGATCAATGGCCGTGCAGAAGAGGCTCCAACCACACGCTACGTGCTCGACCGCCTGGCAGCTTATGCGCCAGTAAACGTCAACACACGCTTTGACGTACCCATCGGCTGTGGCTTTGGCGCGAGTGCTGCCGGGGCGCTGAGCACCGCGCTCGCGCTGAACGAGCTGCTCACGCTGAGCCTGTCGCTCAATAAACTTGCACAGATCGCACACTGCGCAGAAGTGGCGAACAGCACGGGCCTCGGTGATGTTATTGCCGAGGCCTGCGGTGGAGTTGTTATCCGAAAGCAGCCCGGGCCGCCAGGTATTGGCGTGATCGATCGGATTCCGCACCGGAACGAGCAGGTGAGTTATGTGACGTTCGGCGTAAAACTGACGAAATCGGTACTGGCAGAGGGTGGCGAGGCCACGAAACGGCGCATCAACGATGCGGGTAAGGTCGCCTTACAAGCAGTGCTCCGCAAGCCAACGCTGGAGACACTCATGCACGCCTCGCGCGAGTTCGCGCTACAAATCGAGCTGATCAGCACGACCTGCAAGGATGCGATCGAGGCCGTGGCTGCGGAAGGGAAGGTTGCGAGCGTTGCGATGCTGGGCGAGACGGTATTTGTGATCGGTGGGAGCGACGCGTTACGTGAGTTCGGCGCAGTAAAAACGAGCCGCCTATCTCACGTCGGTGCGCATCTGCTCTAAGTTGATGAACTCAATCCGCAAGCTGTCGCTCTTTCTTCACGATCACTACAGTCCCGGACTCATCTAATTCAAAGGCTACCAGAATGCGATCACCTCGGTACGATTTCGGATTCCAGGTCCGCCCGCACGCGCCGCACTCGACGTCGCTGCCCAGCTCTATGACGTACCAGCTCGCATCGGCGTAGGGTGCACCGCAATAGGGACAGAGGCTGACCGTCACATCCAGAAATGCGTTCTTCCGCTCCATGTGTACTTTCCTACTTTACGTTCTCGTGCTCAGCTCAATAATCATGCCGAGAGAATCAAATCCAGCAGGGCCTTCCGGTCCACTTCCGCACGTGTTCGCCAGCCGATATACAGCAGGTTGTTATCCTCACCGAGATAGCCCTGCTTGATAAAACGATCGAGCGCGAATAAGATCCGCTGCTTCGGGAATTTCGCGCTTAAAAACTCCTCAACCGCCTTCCGCGACGCCTTGCCCTGCTTCGAGATGATGTACGCAAGGGTGACCGAGAGCATGGCAATCGTATCGATCCGCTCGCCCGAGGCCTTCTCAACCGCCGGGCTCTTGAGCACCACCACAAACCGATCGCGTTCCGCCTTCTCTTCCTGTTTCGCGCCCTCAGAACCCTCCTCGCTGATCCGCTTGACCGCCATGCCCAGGTTATCGAGCGTGGCGCTGAGCAGCTCGAGCACCTCGAGATAATCGTCACCCAGCGCGCGCTTGAGCTCCCAGCCCTTTACGCCCGGTACTCGATGCTGACGGAAGAGCAGCAACTGAGCCGCCTTCTTCAGCTTCCGCTCTGCTCGTGTGCGAGACTCCTCTTCTCTTGCTGCTGCTTCTTCCATGCTTGCCAATCCTCATAGCTCATCGAGACGGGAATCGAACGAATCCGCCCGAAATCGCCTTCGCTCCATTCATTCACTGCATGCGGTGAGATGAAAACCTCATCTTCCAGTGGGTTGATCTCAAGGTCCGCTCTCCCTTCGCTCACCAGATAGCTCGTTAGATACGCCTTCTGCACGCTCGTCTCAAACGAGTCAGTGTAGATGAAATCGCGATAGTCTATTCTGCCGCGCGTCTCAAGCTCAGTCGAGAGCTCCCGGAGCGCCGCATCAAACTCCTGCTTCGAGAAGAGATGTGATTCGATAAGGTCTTCCAGTTCGATAGGACCCTCGCTCAGCGAGGGATAGGGGAAGTCTTCACTACGCTCGTCGAAGGGGAGGAGCGCATGCCAGTACGCCAGTCCTTCCTGTAGCCGCTGCGGGGTCAGGCGATCTTGCGCGATGACCGGCCGCCAGGCTGCAAGGAACGCCGTGGCCAGTTGCTGCGGCTCCAGCAGTCGCAATTTCAGCTCCAGTAGCGCGGGGTCAACATAAAATGAAGAGGAACGATCCTTGATCCATTGCTCCTGCAACTCAACGATCTTCGCCAGCTCGTTAAGGGCATCGGCGTCCAGCAGCAGCTCGTCCAGCGACGTCCACTTCTTCTGGTACTGTTTCAGGGTGCGCAGAAAACGCTGAACGTCTACATCAAACGGGTCTGTCCCCTCGGTCTCCACCGTCTGGCAGAAATGGAGCAACCTGAAGAACTCGTCGAATTTTAACTGCTTTCCTGGTAGCCGATTCGTGCTCATTGTTTCGGACATCAAACTGAGATGGATAACCCTACATGCTCATCGCTTAAGAAATCTACAAACCTCCGTTTCTGCGCATTTTTTTGTAGCACTGAGAAGTGTCAGCGGGCAACGTCTGCGAGCTGCCGGTACCTGAAGCATGCAGATACTGGCAGGCAACCAGCTTACGTCTTTCTCGCCTCGCCTCGTCTCGTCTCGATGCGTGGGCGCGTATCGAAAAACACGCACATCTCCAGTGGAAATGCACCCCCAAGCCTTATATGCCCTGCTCCACCCTATAGGGTGGTACGGCTCCACTCGAAGCAGTGGTGCTTCAGTAGCAATGACGTTTCACCTACAGCGGGATAGAGCAGAGGATATGAAGATACCCTACTGCGCGTTGACCTTGAAGGAGGCGGTGTACCTGCTCACTCATTACTGCGAGGGATACTTCGACGCCGGGACTGAGTCGGTGGTGCTGACCGAATAGAAACGACTCGGAAAAGCACGGCTCAGCTATCCGGATAACTGCGGTAGTGATGTATCCGTTCGCCTGGCTTGAAAGAAGCGACTCCCAAAATCAATTTCCCAGCCTGCGTGAGCGGGCCTGAATTTGGTAAGAGGGGTATGTGAAGCGGGTAGTTTTGCCCGTTATTTCACTTCGCGTACGCTCGACTTCCCGTAAGCCTTCTGCACCACGATGACATGGACGCTCGGATCGGTCACGGTAATCTGACTCGGGGTGATCAGCAGACACTCCGAGCCCCGCATTGCCGAGAGCATCATCTTGTAGATCTCCTCGCGGTTCCGCGGGTCCATATGCAGATCGAACTCATCGACCGCGCGGAAGGGTGACTTCAGCATCTGCTGGATCGAGAGCAGGAAGGCCATGATGGAGGCGGACCGTTCGCCGCCGCTCTGCGTATAGTAATCAAAGAGCACCGGCTGTGAGCCACGAAAGCCCACATACAATTCCAGACCTGCATGCTCGATATCGCCATCCTCAACGTTCACGAGCCGCGCGGTACCCGCCGCGCCGATGCTCGCGAGTATCCGCTGGAAATTATCGGTGCTTGAGTCCAGAAGCTCAGCGATCGTCTTCTTCCAGATCTTGCGACGCTCCTCAAGCTCCTTCAGACCCTCGCGTTTGTTTGCCTCGACGATCTTCGCCTTCTCCTGCAGCTCCGCGAAGACCTTCGAGTAGTTCGCGTAAATCTCCTCGGTCTCTTCCGGGATCTCGCCGAGCGCCTCAATCTTCGCGACCACCAGGCCGATCTCGTTCTCTATCTCGCTCTGCTTCCGCTCGGTCTCGATTCGTTCGCCCGCTTTGCGCTGCTGCGGCTGCAATTCAAGCAATTTCTGGGTCACCTGCTCTCGCTCGGCAACGATCGCCTTGATATCGGCCTCGAGCTGGTCGCGTTTGACTTGCAGCACCTCCTGCTTGACGCGATACGAGATGTATGAGTTGATCGTGGGTTCCAGGCTGCGCTCGATCGCGCCAAGCCTGCTCTGAGCTGTCTGTATCGATTCCTCGAGCGCCTTCAGCCGCTCCTCGGCTTTTGGTTGCCCGTCAGATAAACGGCCCTGCTCGTGCAGATATTCGGTCCGGGCCTCAACACGAGCACGCTCCTTCTCATGGTGGAGCAGCTCGTAAAAAGCTTCCCGTGATTCGAGCTGCCAGGCATCGAGCTTCGCACGCCAGGTCTCTATCTGCTTCCGCGTCGCCTCTGCCTCACCGGCGTTCGATTCGAGTGCGTGCTGCTTCGACTCAAGCTGCGCGTCCAGCGCCTGGAGCGCGCGTTCATGCTTGCTGATCCGTGCCCAGATCAGCTCGCGTTTCAGCCATTCCCGCTGCTCCTGCAATTGCGCACGCTGCTGGTACTTCTCATGCATCACCTTCCAGTACCCGAGACTCTCCTCCGCTCGGCCCAGTAATTCCGAGATGGACTCGTCCTCGCTGATGATCGATTCCAACCGGTGCCGCGCCTCGAGCACCTTCTCTCGATAACCCGCGAAGCCAACAGCCTCTTCCAGCAGCTTCAATTTCTCCTGTGGCGTCGTCATGCTGAACTGCTCCATCGTGCCCTGGTGCATGATGATCAGGATATTGTTCGGATCGATCCCGAAGCTGCGGAAGAGCCGCGTAACCTCCTCATAGCTTATCTGCCGGTAGTCCGCCTCCCACCAGTAATGACCGTCATGCCGCAGGTACCGCGAGAGCGTGAAGGTCTCGGAGCCCGAGAAGCTGATCGGCCGTTTACCGTTCGTTTCCGTATTGTCAAAGACCAAGGTGATCCGCGCGATATCGTTCCCCCGGCGTATCAAATCCCGAAGCCGTTTGCCACGCTCCGTGTAGATCTGACCCAGCGCGACGGAGATAGCAAGCAGGATAGAGGATTTGCCCGCGCCGTTAGGGCCGGAAATCAAATTGAGCCCCGGCTTGAGCGGGATGCGCGCGTACTCGTAGGACATGAAATTCTCTAAAATGATCTCTTTCAGCCAGATGCTCGTTCCAGGTTCCCAGTTCGTTACTGTGGGCATGTGATGCAGGTAATAAGCTCCACAGTGTAAGTGGCGTTAGAGTAAGTTAAAGATTAACAGCACCGCTATGAGGACTTTTCACGTATAACGGCCCCTGGTTTCGCATCAAATTATTAGTTCAATCAAAACTCGGTATTGTCCTAGCAAACGATAGTTTATTATAATGGTCACACCTATATTCCTCTC
>JBNGDK010000025.1:0-27131 GCA_049975405.1 Candidatus Methanospirareceae archaeon | reverse complement strand
GGCTTTAATGTCACCGCCTCCTGGACGGGCTACCAGGGAGACTGGCAGACGATCTCCTTTGAACAGGTCTTCCTTCTCGAGGCCCACAAGACCTATAATTACACCATCGAGACTGCTTCGTATCCGCAAATCCATCATAACGCAACGCTGACCACGCCAGCCGGCACGATCACCTGCACCTCCTTTACCGATCACAATGGGCAGGTGCGTCATGATTGGATACCTGCAATTCGGCTCTTGCTGTAAGTTGGGTTAGCGGCCTCTGCAACAGCGTGAGCCGTCGTGAACCTCTCTGAAAGGAGGGTTCGCGGTAATCAAGGATGAGATAGACCTGATAAAGGCGAGAATGGGGGGTCTGATTATGTTCCGCCTACAAAATGCTCAAACGATGTTCGCGAGCCGATCCATCGCTTCCACGATATTCGCCATGGACGCTGCGAACGAGAACCGCACGTACCCCTTTCCCGCATCTCCAAATGCCGACCCGGGCGTTACCACGATGTGCGCCTCTTTGAGCAGCCGCTCGGTGAATTGCACATCGTCGCTGTGATCTGGAGCGCCGACGAAGGCGTAAAAGGCACCTTCTGGATTTACACACTGCAGCCCGATCTCGGTGAGCCTTTTGACGATTACATCTCTGCGCCGTCTGAATTCAGCGGCCATCTCCGTAACGCAGTCTTGTGGACTGCGGAGCGCAGCCAGCGCGGCATACTGTGAAATGGACGCGGCACAGCTCACCGTGTGCTGCTGCACTTTCAACATCTCTTTCAGTAACCAACGGGGCGCCACCGCATACCCGATGCGCCAGCCGGTCATGGCGTAGGTCTTCGAGAACCCGTTGATCATGATCGTACGCTCTTGCATACCCTCAAAAGACGCGATGCTCGTGTGTGCGCGGCCATAAACGATCTTCTCGTAGATCTCATCGGAGAGCACCAGCACATCATGTTCACGGGCGAAGTCCGCCACCGTTCTCAACTCTCGATCGCTGAGCACATAGCCTGCGGGATTGTTCGGGCTGTTAATGACGATTAACTTCGTCCGCTCCGAGCTCGCTGTTTCCAGAGCTTCGTACGTTAATTCGTGCTCCAATCGCGTCACCCAGCGTGGCTGTCCCCCGGCGAGTTTTGCCGCGGCCTCAAAACTCACCCAGACCGGGTCGAGCAAGAGCACCTCATCGCCGTCATCCAGAACGCTCATCATCACCTCGTAGATCGCCTGCTTGCCACCCGGCGTTACGATCACGTCTTCCGCCTGCGCCACTACCTTATTCTCCGCTTGTATCTTCTGCGCGATCACTTCACGCAACTCGGGAATGCCCGCGCTACTCGTGTAGTGCGTGTACCCCTGATCCATAGCATCCTTCGCCGCGGCGCAGATATGTGCCGGCGTGATGAAGTCCGGCTCACCGAGCGTAAAGTTCAGCACGCTCTTCCCCTCCGCTCGTAACTGCTCCGCGATCTGCCCCATCCTGATGGTCGCCGATTCGGTGATCCCACGCACTCGTTTTGATACCATTTTCCTTACTCAGCACGCCGTAGCGGCGTTTGTCTATCTGGTTTTAAAGGCGTCCATTAAGTTATACTTTCTAGCTCGGCTTCCGATCATACACGGTTAACCTGCTAGGCCGTCACGAGCCAACTCTAGCAACGTGTTCAGGGCGTTCAATCTGCCACATCGGCCGAGAACCGCTTCTCAACCGATTGCGCATGCCGCTCCATACCCTCCGCTCTGCACGACTGCACCACGACCTCCTTTATTCGCGCTAGCCCGTCCTTATCGAGCCACTGCAGCGTCATGCGGTGCATGAAGTGGTCAACGTCGAGTCCCGAGAAGAGCTTCGGATAGCCCGCGGTGGGGAGCACGTGGTTTGCGCCTGTTGCGTAATCGCCTGCGGCGACCGGCGCATAATTCCCGATGAAGACCGAGCCTGCATGCTTAATGCGCTTCAGAGCATCCATCGGCTCCCGTACCACTATCTCAAGGTGCTCGGGCGCATACTCGTTGGCGAACGCAAAGCATTCGTCAAGGCTCTCGCCCACGAGTAGCCAGTGCTGTGCAGCTTTCATGGCCGGAGCGGCTGCGGTAAGTTCGCGCTCAACCGCCACGGCCAATTCGTGCGAGGTGGTCAGCAGCACGGCCTGCGATTTCGCGCCGTGCTCTGCCTGTGCCAGCATATCCGCAGCGATGAATGAGGGATTCGCCGTTTCATCGCCAATAATGAGCACTTCCGAAGGCCCGGCCGGGAAATCGATCTCGACGCCCGCTGCGCGAGCCGCCATCTTTGCCGCTGTTACGTACACGTTCCCCGGGCCCACGATCTTCTGAGCCCGCGGAACGGTCTCCGTGCCGAAAGCAAGCGCGGCAATGGCCTGCGCACCACCGACCTTACAGATCCTTGTCGCACCCGCAAGATCAGCGGCGATCAGCGTGTGCGGATCAACGGTGCCATCCTTCTTCGGCGGCGTGCAGACCACTATCTCACGAACCCCCGCGATCTTCGCAGGGAGCACGCACATCAGAGCGCTGCTGAAATAGGAGCCCGGCACGTACACGCCCACCACGTCAAAGGGCACGAACTTCTCGCCGAGGTAGATCCCATCAGCAAATTCTTCCAGCCACGACTTCCGCTTCTGCCGATAGTGGAAATTCCGGATCGCCTCCGCGGCCGCTTCGATGCACGAGAGCGTCTCTTCAGCCACCTTCGAGCTCGCAGCCTCGAGCTCTGCATCCGTCACCGCGAGTTCGGTAAGGGTGACGTGATCGAACTGCTCGGTATATGCCCTCACTGCTGCGTCACCGCGCTGCTTTACCGCCGTGAGTATCTCCTGTGCGAGCGGCATCACGGCCACAAGGTCAAGTGTGCGGCTGCTGAAGAGTTCCGCCGTCTCGCGAACCTCAGCTATCTTTCGTATCATTTATACCCACCCGCATCAGACGTGTTTTCGGTACAAAATTTTTATAGTTGCTGTATCTATTCTACCGTATTCTACGCTAAACAAAAAGAGCGCGGTGATAATTAAAGATGACCGAATCGATGGAGAAGGACGAAAGCATCAGCTTTGACGTAACTATTCCTGACGGGGTAACCGTTACCATTACCGGTAATACGATTACGGTTCAGGGGCCGAAAGGTACACTGGAGCGCGAGCTGTGGCACCCTGGTGTGCATATCCTGGTGGAGCACAAAGACGGCGGCGCCGAACAGGTCGTTGTCACGAGCGACACGGCACGAAAGAAATTGCGCGCCGTTGCTGGTACCTATGTCTCTCATATCAAGAATATGATCACCGGTGTGACGGAGGGTTTCTTCTATAAATTGGCTGTCGTCCATGCTCATTTTCCCATGCAGATCGCACTCACGAAAGAGGGCAATGCTGTCGCTATCTCCAACTTCCTCGGTGAGCGAAAGCCGCGCATGGCGAAGATCGCATCTGGCGCCACCGTGGAGCTGCGCGGCAAGGAGATTCTCGTCTCCGGCATGAATAAGGAGGCAGTGGGGCAGACGGCGGCTAATATCGAGCAGACGACCAAGATACGCGGCTACGATCCACGCGTCTTCCAGGACGGCATTTATCTGCTCGAGAAGGGCGTCGGCATGGGCACCTAGCCGGGCGCGTACCGAGCTGCAGCGTTCAGCCTCGTCCGCACGCCCGCCCGCCAGTCTCGGCTCGACCAGAGAGAAAGGAAAGTAACTACATATAGCTGGTGGTATAATATCGTATCGTAGGGAAGGCGAATGCCAGAGATAATCGAAGGGGTAAGCCCCACGCGGATGGAGCTGTTGTTTCTTCGGCGACGCGAGAAGTTAGCTGAGAAGGGACATGATCTGCTGCGCGAGAAACGTGACGCGCTCATCGCTGAATTCCTGGGCGTGGTGAGTGAGGTGCGCCGCGAGCGGAAGGAAGCGGACGAGAAGTTACAGGAAGCGTTCACCTACCTCATACTCGCTCAGGCGCGATTGGGCGTGGATGAAGTGCGTCAGTTGTCCTTGATGACCCCGCAGGAGATCGCGCTCGAGTTCTCGTCCCGCAGCATTATGGGTGTGAATGTCCCGCTCGTCGAATTACAGGGCACCGTAATGCGGAATGCAGCGGATCGCGGATACAGCTTCACGGATACCTCGGCCGCGGTGGACACCGGCGCGCGCGCTTTCGAGGAGGCCCTGGAGAAGCTCATCAAGCTCGCAGAGCTGGAGGAAGCGGTTCGCAATCTCGCCGGTGAGGTGGAGAAGACCAAGCGGCGTGTTAACGCGCTCGAATACGTCATGATCCCCCGGCTGCGAACCACACGGAAGTATATCCAGATGCGCCTGGCGGAGATGGAGCGTGAGAACTTCACACGCTTGAAGAAGATCAAATCAATGCTGGAGCAGAAAGGCTGAACTTGATCTCCCTGTAATTATCGCTGAAAAACGCGAATATACTTATCTTCATATCCTATCTCTCTCTTGCTCTTCTCATCACGTCTCCCTGTCTCGCGGGATAATCCATCAAATCATTATCTCTCCCTGCAGCTCTTATAATCTTCTGCAGCAACTACTATAATCTCTCCGATTATTTTATCCAAAAAGCCATAATGTCATCATTTTTTATTTCAAGACTGTTTATTATTTCTTCTAACTTCACTGACTTATTCATCACAATTACTGAATCTTGTTTTCAATCCTCACCACTTTTTAAAAAGCGTTTGGAAGCATCTTCGACACATCGCCACCAATATTGTGAGTCATCTATCTCATCATAGTCAATTGTGCTGAGCCAAATAGCCTCCCAATTGTAAGCACGGACTTCTCCGATAACCTTTCTATCTCCTCTCTTCAGTACCGCAACTACTGTGATCCGTCCAGAAAGCACATAATTCGATATTTTGGCACTACCTTTTGCGACCTTTCCGCTGCTTCACGGCGCACTCAGAAGTCGGTCATTACCCGGTACTGATCGATCTCGCCCAGCGTCTCCCCTTTCTCAGAAAGTCGCGCCAACCGCAAGAACCGCCGTGCAGCACCTTCTACATCGCTCGCGTTCGTTATCCCCCGACCAACGATCAGGATGTCCGCACCCGCTCTGAGCGCGTTTTCCACTGACTCTTCGCGCACGCCGCCGGCAACGGCGACCAGCATCTTGCCGCGGCTATCCACCTGCTTGATCTCCTCAATGTTGCCCCACGCGTGCCGTTCCAGCTCCTCCACATCGATCGCGCGGTGCAGCTCCACAATGTCCGGTAAAAATCCACTGACGCTCAAGTCATTCAGCACCTCCATCGTGTTTTGCACGTTCAGCATATCGATAGAGGCATAGATCCCGGTCTTTCGCGCCTCCTCGATCGCCTTCTCGATCGTTCTGAGTGGTGCCAGGCCGGAGATCACCACGGCGTCCGCACCAGCGTCCGCAACCATACGTGTCTCCAGATTGCCGGTATCGAGCGTCTTCAAATCCGCGACCACAAACGTATCAGGCTTGATCGCCTTGATCTTATCCACGATATCCACGCCGTAGCGCTTGATCAACGGCGTGCCCGCTTCTATAATCAGGTGATCGTTCCGCGGCAGCTCACGGACCACCCGTTCCATGAGCTCCCATTTCGGGATGTCGAGCGCGACCTGCAGATACGGTGGATCCCACAGTTTCGTTACTTTCATACCGACTGAAGGATGCCGTGAGCGATCTTTCTCATACAGCACCTTCTTGATATCCGGGAAGCCCTCCATCGCCCGCTTTATCGCCAACTTTGTCGCGCCGTAATTGTACCGGTAGATCTTATTGTAATCATTCGCGTGCGGGTGCATGAAGACGCTGACAATGACCACGTAATCCTCGACCTTATCCTCCGGGATGACCCCGTCCTCCACGGAATCGGCCACCGCCTTCGCGATCGCGCTCTGCGCAGGTCCAAAGATCTTATTTGCCTCCTTCAGGTTCCGCACCGTGACCTTGGGCACGACCACCGTCGAGGGCTTGACTGGCAGATTGGGTCGTATTACCGCAAAGAGCGGCGTGTGCCCCGCTGACATCTGACTGAGTGCGTTGGTAAACGCGATCCCTACGGGCCCAAATTTATCGCCGATCATCAGATCGATGTGTGCAACTTCAGCTCCTTCGCCTATCAAGGCTTCACCCACAAACATCGTGCTCTACCTCGTGTTCACTCTTACTATGTGCGGCATCTGCTTTATTTATATCTTATCCAGTGCCTGCCGGACCTTCGGCAGGAGCTGGTATTCTAGCTCTAACTGGTGGAATCCAGGTCTTGGGCCGCCTTTTCGCGTCGCTCTGCAGATCCGGGAGTCACCGATCGGGAACCCACGTGGCTTCGAGAAGATACCGTTTGGATCCATCTTCCGCACCTCCTCCACGATCCTGCGCAGCTTCTTGCCCTCACCTTCTACGAATACGCCGAAGCACGTCTCTTTCACTCTGATACCCTCGTCGCTCAGCTTCGACGTCTCGCTCAGTAGCGCGAGAATTCTGCTCTTTACCTGCGCTGGCGTTATCTCGGAATCCGGTGAGATTAAAATGACCCGCGTCTCGACACCCATTTTACGCTTCCTTCTTTTTTTTTAAAAAAGATCGCCCTTAGTTCGGGGTACGAATCCTTTTGATCAACCGTTCTCAATAGGTTGCTGATGGGCCCGCGGAGATTTGAACTCCGGACCTCCCGGTTATCAGCCGGGCGCTCCAACCATGCTAAGCTACGAGCCCCTGCCGCTGCTCGATCTTTCTAAGATGTTATACGCTCGTGCCTTTTATAACTTTTATCTTTCAGCGGCGTATCTTTAAATCGATGAGCGAGCGCACCAAACTGTATATCAAGGAATACAATTCGGGGTCCGAGCTGCTCGTGGCGGTCTGTGACCAGGAATTGGTGGGGCGGCGTTTTGAAGACGGAGAACTGCACCTTACGGTCTCGGAGCGCTTCTACAAGGGTGAGGAAGCAACCGAGGAGGACGTGATTAGCTCTCTGCGGCATGCGACCATCGCGAATTTGGTGGGTCGGCGGGCGATACAATGCGCCCTGGACCATAAGTTCATTGACGAGACGAGCATCATTGTTCTTGACGGCGTGCCGCATGCCCAAATGCTGAAGCTCTGAGTCACGTCCAAGCAAGCTGGGCTGGGCTAGGCCGAGCTGAGTGCCCGGCGGAAGAGCGCGAGAGAGCCCTGTGACGTGGTTATTCGCTCGTGTCCGCCTTCATCACCGAGAGGAAACGCTTCGAAACGGCATCCTCAACGAGCTGCATGATCGTATTCTTGTCTTTAAGCCCGCTGAAAATGCCGAGCGGGATCTGTGCCGCAGCCATCGAGGCGTGACCGCCCGCGGAACCGATCTCCCCAAAGGCGCGCGCGAAAGCATCGCCGATATTCACCCGAACGTCCTTGCTCCGGCCGGAGACGAAGATCATCTCCTCGTAGAGCCCGATGACCATAACCGTGGCGATTCCTTCCAGATTGAGCAGATAATCGGCTGCCATGGGTATAGAATCGCGATTGAGCACCGACCCAACGTTGGTGATCAAATAGCTCCCCTTGATCTTCTTGTTCACGATCGCATCGCCAACGACGTTCAACATCTCCGTGGACATCGGCGGCGCCTCGATTTGGTCCAGGAGCTCTTTATCCGCTTTCACGTGAAGGAATGCCGCGGCTGAGAAGTCCGCTGGATGTGTCTCGCGCTTAAATCCGCTGGTATCAGTTCGTATTCCGTGCAAGAGCGCGGTCGCCAGAATCTTGTCAATCGGAATCTCCAAAACCCGCAGGTATTCCGTCAAGATCGTGGAGGTCGCGCCTTTGTCCGGTCGGATATCCACATAATCCGCCTGGACCTTCTCCTCGTTATTCGCCGCGTGATGGTCAATGATGATGTTCACGCCGCCTTCAGCGGGAAGCGGATTATTGACGCCGGGGAGACGTGCATCGACCAGTGCCCGCTTCTGGTACCCCTGCAGATCCTCGGGCTGCGCGATACGCTTCATCTCGATGCCCAGAATGTTCACAAAGGCGCGATTAACATGGTGCCCGAAATCTCCGCGATACGTAATATCCGCAGCTACACCCTCGTGCCGCGCGATATGCTTCAGTGCAAGTGCCGAGGCGATCGCATCGGGGTCCGGGCTGTCATGGACAACAATCGCCAAACGCGCTTCCCCGTGCTCTTTTAACGCACCAATAATCTCCGTCAAATCCCTTACCTTTCGCAATGATTCGACCTTCCGCAGCTCGTCGAGCACCGCACGCGCGGTGAGATCAGGTATTGATAGGACCATATCAACGCCCAGACCCGCCAACTCATCCTTATCACCCGGGTCTACTGCTCGTACGATCAAACGCACATCGGGTAATGCCTCTTTAAGGGTCCGTACCGCTTTCTTGTTCCCCTCGCTGCTATTGCTCATGATGAAGACCTTCTCCGGCTCTCCCTCTTCGAGCAGCTTCTTGAACACCTTGGGGTCGCCGATGTCACCAGCGAACGCTGTGAAATCCTCGTCACTGAGGAAGTCCACGCGCTTCTCATCGATATCAACGATCAGCACAGCTTCCCCGCGATCCTCCAGCTCCTTCGCGATCGCGTAGCCAATACGTCCACAGCCAAGGATCAGCCGCACCGGTTTATCCTTCGCTTTGCTCTTCGCGGTTGGCTTCGACTTCGTCTTGTGCTCGGCTTTCGCTTTCTTGACGGACATCGTTATCGCTCTCAGTACCCGTGACTTGTTTCTATCGCTATCTGATATAATCTTCAAAGAATTTTTACCGTGATTAAATCTTCTTTTTTACACGGGTACGTGTGATGAGGTACCGTGACTGGGAACCGCTGTATGCGGCGATCTTGCAGGATTTTGGCTTTGATCGTGCGAGCGATGAGGAAGCGGCGCGAATAGCCTCGGAGCTGCTCGCAGCTAAACGGGGGTGGGCGGCAGAACCCGTTAAAGAAGCGATAGAAACGCTTATTCGGGGCCGACGTGCTTTAATCTGCGGTAATGCGCCCTGCCTGGCACGCGATTTGAAGACGCGGGCGCAGGAGTTGGAGCGCGCGTCCGTTTCCACTGATATTGTCGTGATCGCGGCAGATGGGGCGACCTCGGTGCTGCTCCATGAGGGGATTCTGCCGGATATCATCTGCACCGACCTTGACGGTACGATTGCGGATATCATCGCCGCAAACCGACTCGGAACGATCGTGGTGGTCCATGCACATGGCGACAATATCCCGCTTCTGAAACAGGTCTTACCGGTCCTGAACGAGAACTTGCTCTGCACGACGCAGAGCGAGCCGCTGCATACTGTCTTCAATTTTGGTGGGTTTACTGACGGCGATCGGAGCGTATTCCTCACACAGGAGTACGGTGCACGGAGCATCGAGCTCCTTGGATTCGACTTCGAGGACCCCTCGGTCACTGAACGCAAGCGCAAGAAGTTGCAGTGGGCGAAGCGATTAATCAGCGCTATTCTGTAGCGCTCAGGAACCTTTATTTAGTGTATTTTCGTCCATTAATACAGTAGGGGCTTACGATGGAGTGGAATCGTGCTGATCGCGTGACGCTGATAAGAAAAGCGGGTATCGTGCTCCTTTCGCTCATTGCCTGCGTTTTTCTGGCTATTTCTGCTGGGTTCGTGCTCGGCATCGCGGTCATTTACACGCATCTCTTCTACCTCCCGATACTGTTGACCGGCATCTGGTTTCCGAAGCGCGCGGTCTTCGTGGCGCTCGTGCTTGGTACCATCCACATTATCGTGACGTATTTTTCCGCCCCACCACTCTCCGTGAACGAATTCGCCCGCGCGCTCATTTTTGTCCTCGTGGCGTACGTCGTCGGGTTCGTGAACGAGCGCGCTCGGGTCGAGCAACAGTGTCGTAAAGAGACCGAAGCTACGTTGCGGGAGAGCGAGGAGCGGTTCAGGGAGCTCTTCGATAATATGAGCAGTGGCGTTGCGATTTATGAAGCGGTAAACCAGGGCGAAGATTTCATCTTCAAGGACGTGAACAAGGCGGGCGAGCGCATAGATGATATTACGAAGGACGCGCTACTCGGGAAACGGGTGACAGAAATCTTCCCGTGCGTTAAAGCGTTTGGCCTCTTCGAGGTCCTTCAGCTTGTTTTTCAGACCGGAAGGCCCGAGCATCTGCCCCTTACGCATTACCAGGATGAACGAATCGCGGGATGGCGAGAGAACTACGTCTATAAATTGCCCTCGGGTGAACTGGTAGCGGTTTATGATGACGTCACGGAACGCAAGCAGGCGGAAGACGCCCTGCGTGAAAGTGAAGAGCGCCTGCGTTTGACCCTGGAAAATGCGTCGGTGGGTATCGGGACGACCGATCTGGAGGGCCGATTCCGGAGGTTAAACAAGGCGTACCTCGACCTCCTCGGGTATTCGCTCGATGAGCTGCGCACCATGACCTTCACTGACGTTACCCATCCTGAGGATAGAGCGAAGAGACAGCGCTATTTCCAGGAGCTACTGGCGGGTACGGAACACGTGGAATTCGAGAACCGATATGTCCGCAAAGACGGCTCTGTGCGGGATGTCATTATACGCGCGGGTTTTGTTCCTTATGCGAATGGACGGCCGCATTACATCGTTAATGTTGTTGAAGACATCACGGAGCGGAAGAAGGCGGAGGAGCGGCTCAGGAACATCGTTGAGGGCTCCTCCATTCCTACCTTTGTGATCACCGACACCCACGTGATCTCGCATTGGAACGCGGCACTTGAAGCACTCACCGGGCTCAGCAGGGCAGCACTCATAGGGACAGATAAGCAATGGACGGCCTTTTATCCTCATGAACGGCCAATATTGGCCGATCTCATCGTTGATAGAGCAGCAGAGCGTGATGTGAAGGCGCTCTACGGTGAGGCCTGTAAGAAATCATCGTTAATTGACGGTGCGTACGAGGCTGAAGATTTCTTCCCCGCCATGGGTGCGGAGGGCACGTGGCTCTTCTTTACCGCCGCGCCGTTAAAAGACGCGAAAGGGGCGATTTACGGCGCACTGGAAACCTTGCAGGATATCACGGAGCGGAAGAATGCGGAGGAGGAGCTGCATCGGTATCGTGAGCATCTGGAAGAGTTAGTTGAAGCGCGCACCGCGGAACTCGAGCGATCCAATGCGGAGCTACAACAGTTCGCTTACGTCGCTTCGCACGATCTTCAGGAACCCCTGCGTATGATCACGAGCTATCTCCAGCTGCTGGAGCGCCGGTATAAAGAGCGGCTCGATGCGGATGCCGACGAGTTCATCTTCTATGCTGTGGACGGAGCGAAACGGATGCAGGCACTGATCAACGATCTCCTGGCGTTTTCACGCGTGCAAACACGCGGGAAGCCCTTTAAACCTACAGATGCCGAGCAGGTTCTGAGCCTGACCTTGCAGAACCTGCAAACGGCGATCGAAGAGAGCAAAGCGGAAATCACGTACGATCCGCTACCAACAGTAGTGGTCGATGAAGTCCAGCTGGGGCAGGTCTTTCAGAACCTGATCGGGAATGCGATCAAATTCCACGGCGACGAGCCGCCTCGAATTCATATCTCCGCCGAAAAAGGGGCGAATGAGTGGATCTTCTCGATCGCTGACAACGGTATCGGGATAGACCCACAGTATGTGGAGAAGATCTTCGGTATCTTTCAGCGGCTGCACAATGCGCGGGACTACCCGGGTACCGGTATCGGTCTGGCGATCTGTAAGCGCATTGTGGAACGACACGGCGGCCGGATCTGGGTGGAATCAGAGCCGGGAAAAGGCGCGACTTTTTATTTTACGATACCTATAAAAGAAGGAGGAGGGGACGAGTACCTATGAGTGATGAGCATATAGGAAAGCCGATTGAGATTCTCCTGGTGGAGGATAACCCGGGCGATATACGGCTGACGCGCGAGGGGCTCAAAGAGGGGCGGATCTTCAACAATCTCTCTGTCGCTGAGGACGGCGTTGAGGCGATGGCATTCCTGCGTCGTGAGGGCGAATATGCTGATGCGCCACGTCCTGATCTTATCCTGCTCGATCTGAACCTGCCGAAGAAGGATGGGCGCGAGGTGCTCAAAGAGATCAAGAGCGATCCCAAATTGAGACGAATACCGGTCGTTATTTTAACCACCTCGCGGGCGGAGGAGGACATTATGGGTACGTACAATCAGCACGCGAACTGCTACATCACCAAACCCGTCGATTTCGACCAGTTCGTCAACGTGGTGAAGACCATCGAGGATTTCTGGCTCACGATCGTGCGACTGCCACCCGAGTGAGTGATCCGACCACATGGGTCGATCCCGGCTGTTCACCCGTGAACGAGCGTGGAGACGTGGCGAAACGGTTCAACAAATCGGCGATCAGCTAGTGGGCGCTACGGTGGGCTGATCAGGATTGACTCGGCGCCTGGAGTAGGCGACACAGACTGTTTGTTCTCTTTCACCAGTACTACATCTGAGGCGACCTGCTGGCTCGACCGGGGCCGAATTTTGAGAAGTTTTTTTAGCACGAGCACTAAGAAAGAGAAACGAGGACGCCGGTGTGAGATGACGAACGCGAAAGACCTACTCAGTGGCTGGATTGAGCTCTCCGGCTTTCCGAAGTTCACCACCTCGCTGCTTCCTTTTCTTCTGGGCTCAGTCGTTGCCTGGTTCGAGGATCCAGCTTCCTTCAACGCGCCCGTACTCGCGTTCTCTCTGGTGGCGGTCTTTCTGATCTCCGAATTTTGCTTCGTGCTCAATGCGAGCAGTGTCTACGCCGATGTCAAGCGAAAGGGCCGGGATCCCGCCAACGTCAAAGATGCGAGCGCGCTGCACAATACCGCGACCAGCGGGCGCTTCAACGCGTTAGCGAAGGGCCTGATCACACCAGAGCAGGCGGATTTCGGTGCAGTCCTCTGTGTCATTGCTGCGATTCCGATCGGCGTGCTCTTACAGTTCTATTACCAGGCCGGAGCATTGACGTTACCGCTCGGGCTGATTGGAATCTTCATCGCCTACGCCTATTCACGTGGACCGCGGTTCTCATACCATGGCCTTGGCGAACTCGCCATCACTATCGGCGTCGGCTGGATGACGGTCTTCAGCGGCTACTATCTCCAGGCAGCTCGGATCAGCATGCTGCCCACGATCGTCGCGTTACCGTGGTTGATCGAGGTCTTCAAGCTGAAATTGACACGCGAGATTCCGGACTATGAGTGCGACCGCCTGATCAACCGCCGGAATCTGGTAGTCCGTATGGGCAAACGTGCGACCGCCAATCTCTATCTCCCCTTGACGCTCTGCTCCTGGCTCGCTTTTGTCCCGATCCTCTCTCTTGATACAAGCATCCCGAAACTGCTCTTCCTGCTTCTGGCGCTCCCGCTGTTCTTTACCGCAAAGAGCTTGATCGCACTGCGGTCATTCAAACAGCGTCTCGCCGAGACCAGGAGTAGAGCGGAACTCAAGCAAGACGTGCGCGCGCTAACACGGAACGCCTTCACGGGCATGATTCTGATCCCTGTGGCGCTCATGCTGATTCTCGGGCTGGGGAAGCTGGTGTAGGGCGCAGCACCCATACGTAACGGATTCTTTGTAGAATCACGACTTACGTGAACCGCTTCATGTAGCGCCGTTCGATGAACTTCTTGATGCGGTAGGCGAGCGTGGTGAACATGAACCATTTGGAATACACGACGGCTTTATTGCCCCCGAGCGAAATAATCGCGCGCGGATTCTGTACGGTATTTCTCGGTTTGTATGCTTCTAATCGCGCGCCCCGCAGTGTGCGCAGGATATTCCTCGCTGCGAGAGTTCCCTGTGCCTCCGCTTCCTCCACGTTCTGACCGGAGCGCAGGCCGTGTGCCTCGAAGCACGCGGCATCGCCGACAGCAAAAACACGCTCCATGCCCGCAATACGGAGATACTGATCTACCTTGAGCCATCCCCTCTGCTTGGGTAGCTCGAGCTGCTCACAGAAACAGCTGGGCTTGATACCCGCCGTCCAGATAATGAGTTCATACGGGAGCTTTCGCCCGTCTCTGAAGAGTATCTCACTCCCCTCCACTTCCTGTACCGCGGTATTCAACATAATTTCAACGCCGCGCGCCCTGAGGAACGTGCTGACGTAGTTACCCACCTTCTCACGCGGGAACCCGGGCAATAGCCGCGGCATCATCTCGACGAGGAAGATGCGTGCATGCACGTTCCGGGCTCCGAGATAATCGACCAGCTCGCCAGCCACTTCGATGCCCGAGAGGCCGCCACCGATAACAAGGATATTCGGCTCCTTTGAGTAATCCAGCCGGTCAAGCGCGCTCTTTGCCTCCTGCGTAGCGGCCATGGTATTCACCGTGTATGAGTACTCCTCGGCGCCAGGAATGCCGAAAAACGTCTGTTCCGCACCGAGCGCGAGCACGAGGAAATCGTATGCCACTTCCTGCGTTTCACCCGCGGGGATAGATCCAAGCGCCACCGTTTGAGCAGTGAAATTGACCCTCTGGACTTCAGCATGCAGGAATTTCGCGCCGATCTTCGCAGCAAAGGTTGTGATCTCTGCTGATATCTCCTCCGGGGTAACTTTACCGCTCAGGAGCTCAGGATATGCCGGTTGATAATCAAATCGCGTGTTGCGGTCAACCATCACGACTTCGAGCTCGTTCGTCTGCTTGCTGAGCGTCCGTGCCACGTCCACGCCGCCAAATCCGCAGCCCAGGATTACCACTCTCACAGTAAAACAATATCAACGCCCATCTATCTATAACTAGGTGAAATAACACCCGTTACTCCCGTTCCATACTGTATCGGGACGGTACAGCAATGAGCATCGAAGAGGAGATCAAGGCCTTAGAGGACGAGATTCGAACGACCGCTTATAACAAGGCAACCATGCATCACGTCGGGCGGCTCAAGGCGAAGCTTGCACGGCTCAGAGAGGAGCAGCAGAAGCAGGCGGTTGCTAAATCAGCGCACAGAGGCGAAGGCTACGGGGTAAAGAAATCGGGCGATGCGACGGTAATCATGGTGGGGTTTCCTTCAGTTGGCAAATCCACACTCCTCAATCAGCTTACCGGAACCGAAGCAGAAGTTGCCGCCTATGACTTCACTACGGTCGATGTGATTCCTGGCACGTTGCTGTACAAAGGCGCGCGCATACAGGTGCTTGACGTCCCCGGGCTCATTTCCGGCGCAGCATCAGGGCGCGGTCGTGGCAAGGAGGTGCTCTCGGTGATCAGGAACGCAGACCTCATCCTCATCATCGTGGACGTCCTGCACCCCGAGCAGTACGGAACGCTGACACAGGAGCTCTACAATGCTGGTGTCCGGGTGAATGCGAGACCGCCCGAGATAGCCATCCACAAAGTGAGTCGAGGCGGGATCGCTGTGAACAGCACCGTTAAGCTTGAGCTCGATGAACAACTGATCAAGGCGGTGCTGGCCGAGTACAAGATACATAACGCGGAGGTGCTCATTCGCGAACGGATCAGCATCGATGAGCTCATCGACGCTGTCTTAGGAAACCGGCGATACATTCCTGCTATCACAATCCTCAATAAGCTCGATCTGCTCAGCTCGGAACAGCTCGCTGCGGTCCTCCAGCGGTTTCCTGAGGCTATCGCCACAGCTGCCGCTGCTGGTATCAACCTCGATACGGTAAAGGCACGAATGTATGCCGCCCTCCAGTTCATTCGTGTTTATATGAAACCTCAGGGCGGAACGGCGGATACGGAAAACCCGCTGGTTATTAGACGGAATGCGACCGTTGGTGACGTCTGCGCGACGATTCATCGTGAATTCGTGGAGAAGTTCCGCTACGCACGCATCTGGGGCACGTCCGCAAAGCACGGTGGTCAACGCGTCGGGCTCTCTCATGTGCTTGCAGATGGCGATGTGGTTTCCCTTGTGATGCGGAAATAAATCCCCACCGCTTTTTAACAACGGCGAACAATGGTTATGCATGGCAATACGGGTAGCGGTAGCAGGAGCAAAGGGTCGTACTGGCTCGCACATTGTTCAGGGGATCTTAGCGCACGCGAATATGGAGCTGGCCGGGGCCGTGGACCTCCAGGATGTTGGCGGTGAACTCGCGCCTGGCGTCCGCGTGACGAGCCCGGACGAGCTAGAAAATCTGCTTAAAGGGGTGCAACCCCAGGTGCTCGTGGATTTTACAAACGCGGCGGCGGCGGTCGAGAACGTAAAGATCGCGGCACAGCAGAACGTCAAGCTCGTGGTTGGCACGACCGGCTTCTCGGCCGAGCAGAAGCAGGAGCTGGAAACAGCAATCAGCGGTAACGTCCCCGCTATCATCTCACCGAATTTCTCTATCGGCGTCAATGTCTTCTGGAACCTGGTTGCCGAGGCGGCTCGACAACTTCGCGCGTATCACTACCACATGGAGGTGATCGAGCTGCACCATGCACATAAAAAGGATGCACCGAGCGGCACGGCATTGAAAGCCGCAGAACTGCTGGCTTCATATCTCCCGGCTGCTGATCGAAGGTTTGTGTATGGCCGGCAGGGCATGACCGGTGAGCGAACACAGGAAGAGATCGGTATCCATGCGATACGCGCTGGCGAGATCGTCGGCGAGCATATTGTGCTCTACGCAGGAAAAGGTGAGCGATTGGAGATAACACACCGTGCACAGAGCCGCGAGGCGTTTGCGCTCGGTGCATTGACAGCTATCGAATGGATTCACGGGAAGGCAGAGTGCCGGATCTTTTCCATGGCCGAGATGCTGCGCGAGCTGCAAGTGGCGTAGTCCTCTCCCTCTCCCGTCGTAGATGCAGGGCGCGCTGTGTGCGCTGAAGAGGAAGGAACGAACATGAGTGAATCGAAGAAGGTAAAGAATTTGACGGTCGGCAGCAGTGTTGATGCCACGTTCCTCGTCATGGAGAAAGAGTTGCGGGAGTTCGTTGCGAAACCCGGACATTATCTCCAGGTAAAACTCGGTGATAGCACCGGCAGTATATGGGCACGCTGCTGGGACCGTGCAGAAGCGGTGGCTGCGACCTTTGAGCTCGGAGATATCGTTCGAGTACGTGGTGTTGTGGACTCATTTAAGGGGCGGCTGCAGCTCATTTTCGAGCCCACCGGGATCGAACGGAGTGCGAAAACGTACGATGTCACCGACTATCTCCCCAGGACCACGAGGGACATTGATCAGATGTTCGCCGAGCTCCTGGCGAAGGCCGAGCGTATCGAGAACGAATATTTGAAAGATATTGTTCTTTCGTTCCTCACAGATCCCGCAGGTGCTCTTGCGTTCAAGAAAGCGCCAGCCGCGAAGATCCATCATCATAATTACATCGGCGGGCTGCTCGAGCACACGCTCTCTGTGCTGACGCTCTGCGAGACGATAACCGGCCTTTATCCAGAGCTTGACCGCGATCTGCTGCTCGCCGGGGCCATCTTGCACGACATAGGGAAGACCGCGACCTATGAATATACCTTCCGAATTGATGTCACGGATGAGGGCGGGCTCGTGAACCACATCGTGCTCGGCTATCAGATGGTAGACGACAGCATACGGCGACATAAAGGCTTCCCGGATGAGCTGCGACTGCGGGTGCTCCATCTCATTCTGAGCCACCATAATTACGGAGAGTGGGGCTCTCCGGTCAGACCGCTCTTTGCAGAGGCTGAGGCGTTATGTTACGCGGACCTGCTCGATTCGCAGCTCCAGGAATTCCTGCAGCTCCAGCGCCGTGAGGAGAGAAAGGGCAAGGAAGGTGTCTGGAGCGACTTCATCCGGAGCCTGGATCGTTTCCTCTACCTGAGCCCTGAGAAGAAGCGGCCAGCAGTTCAGGAGCGCGAGCGAGCCTGAGGGCTATGGACAAAGATACTGCAGGCACTGATATCACGAAGGCGCGGAGCGTGCTTCGGTTGATTAAAGTGCCCGATCTCTTTTCGATGCTCAATGCAGTGCTCGGATTCGGTGCGATTCTCCTCGTACTTGATGGCATCGAGGTTACAGGAACGAGACTGACCACCGCGCTCGTCGTGATCTTGCTCGCGGCGGTGATCGATGGTCTCGACGGTATACTAGCGAGGGCGGTGGAAAGTTCGCCGCTGGGTGCGTTCCTCGATTCGCTTGCTGATATGGTCTCATTCGGTATTGCACCGGCGATTCTTGCTTATGTCTATATCACCGGCTATTGTGGACTGGCCGCGCCGTACAGAGCCCTCGCTCTCGCGCTCGGCGGCGCATATAGCATCTGTGGCATGCTCCGACTGGCACGATTCAATGCGAACCTGCATGTCGCGCGAGCTTCAGAACAACGAGAACGGAGCGGAGAGTTCCTCGGCTTTCCTATTACCGGTAGCGCCACGTTCCTGGCCTCGTTTCTGCTCCTGATGACCGAACTCTCAATCTCATCTGCAACGAGCGCGACGCTGCTGCTTGGCGTGATGGCCCTGTTTTGTTATTTGATGACGAGTCGAATACGGTATCAAAAGCTCAGAGATTGGCGCATTACCATACCTGTAGGGCTCTTCTTTCTGGCGCTCTTTCTCTCGTATCTCCTCTCGTTCGGCTTCATTTATCTCGCATTCGTGGCAGTCGCGTTGGCAGCATTTTATATGTGCAGCCCCTTCTTATATACAGGACAAGAAAAGGTTATCTGAATCCTCTCGTTTGTATGAGTGCACACACCAAATGGGGAGCGACTAATGAAATACGTAAAGTGGTTTGAAGAGGTAGGGTCAGGAGATGTAGCTCTGGTCGGCGGTAAGAATGCATCTCTTGGCGAGATGATTCAAAATCTACGCGCGAAGGGTGTGAATGTGCCCTCCGGCTTTGCGATCACTGCTGAGGCCTACCGGTACGTGATTGATCAGGCGGGCTTACGCGAGAAGATCCAGGAGACGCTGGCTGACCTGGATACGCACAATATGGAGAATTTATCCACACGTGGTCGTAAGCTGCGTGAGATGATCAGGACGGCACCATGCCCCAAAGATCTCGAGGCTGAGATCCGCACGGCATATCGGGAGATGGAGCAGCGCTACGGTGCGAATGTGGACGTTGCGGTACGGAGCAGTGCCACCGCTGAGGATCTACCCACGGCGAGTTTCGCCGGGCAGCAAGAGACCTACCTCAACGTTCGGGGCGAGGATGAGCTCCTGGAGCGGGTGATGGACTGCTTTGCCTCGCTCTTCACCGATAGGGCAATCTCGTACCGTGTTGATAAAGGCTTCGACCATCTCAGCGTTTATCTCTCCGTCGGCGTGCAGAAGATGGTTCGCTCTGATCTCGCATCAGCCGGTGTTATCTTCTCTATCGATCCTGAATCGGGCTTCAGTAATGCGGTTTACATTACCGGCGCCTACGGGCTGGGCGAGAATGTCGTCCAGGGCACCGTCAATCCTGATCAGTTTTATGTCTTCAAGCCCACGCTGGCTCAAGGCTTCCACCCCATCGTGGAGAGGAAATTGGGGACGAAGCGAAAGAAGCTGGTGTACAAGAAGAACGAGTTGGGAACTGAGCAGCAGTCTATCACGAAAGAAGAGGCGCAGCGGTTCGTGTTAACGGACGATGAGGTGCTCACGCTTGCCCGCTGGGCGGTGATTATCGAGGAGTACTACGGGCTACCGATGGATATCGAATGGGCCAAGGACGGGCGTACCGGCGAGCTCTTTATCGTACAGGCGCGACCCGAAACCGTGCATTCGCAGAAGGATCTTGCGGCCATCGAGACCTATGTGCTCGAGGAGCGCGGTAACCTGCTGCTCACTGGTGAAGCAGTGGGGCACAAGATCGGGTCCGGCGAGGTGACTACCATCATAAACGCGAGCGATATCCGCGAATTCAAGCCCGGACAGGTGCTGGTCACGGAGATGACCGACCCGGACTGGGAGCCGATCATGAAGGTCGCGGGTGCGATCGTTACAGACCGTGGCGGGCGAACCTGTCACGCGGCTATTATTTCCCGTGAGCTGGGCATACCCTGTGTCATCGGCACGGAGAAAGGCTCAAAGCTCTTAAAGGATGTCAAGGCGGTCACCGTCGATTGCTCGGAGGGCACCGGGCGGATCTTTGAGGGGAAGCTCAACTACCGCGTGGATACGCGCTCCTCTGAGAACCTGCCACGACCGTGCACGCAGATCATGATGAATGCTGCCATACCTGAAACTGCGTTTGTTCAGGGGCAAATCCCCAATGACGGGGTCGGACTGGCCCGCGAGGAGTTCATTATCAATTCGTATATCGGCATCCACCCGCGCGCACTGCTCGATTACGAGCAGTTGCAGGCGCAGGCCAAAGAGGATGAGCGCATCGCGGATGTGGTGAAGGCGATCGATGAGCGGAGTGCCTCGTATCCCGATAAGGTGCAATTCTTCATTGATAATCTGGCGATGGGGATCGCGAAGATCGGGGCTGGCTTTCACCCGAACGATGTGATTGTCCGGCTTTCAGATTTCAAGACGAACGAGTACGCGAATCTCATCGGCGGGTATCTCTACGAGCCCGAGGAGAGCAACCCCATGATCGGGTGGCGCGGCGCTTCTCGTTACTACGATCCGAAGTTCAAAGCCGCCTTTGGCCTGGAATGCCGTGCGATCAAGAAGGTACGCGAGGAGATGGGACTGACCAATATCAAGGTGATGGTCCCCTTCTGTCGAACGCCCGAGGAGGGGCGTAAGGTGATCGAGACGATGGCGGAGTACGGCTTGAAGCAGGGCGAGGAGGGGTTGGAAGTGTACGTGATGTGTGAGATCCCCTCGAATGTGGTCTTGGCCGATGAATTCGCCAACGTGTTTGACGGCTTCAGCATCGGCTCGAACGATTTGACGCAGCTCACGCTGGGGCTCGATCGCGATTCAGATCTCGTTTCACATCTTTTCGATGAGCGGAACGAGGCGGTGAAGCGGTTGGTGAAGCATGTTATTGACGTCGCGCACGAGCATGAGCCGAGACGGAAGATCGGCATTTGCGGTCAGGCGCCGAGCGATTTCCCCGAATTTGCCGAGTTCCTCGTGGAATGCGGGATCGACTCAATGTCCCTGAATACTGATGCGGTTATCTCCACACGGATACAGGTGGCGGAAGTAGAGAAGCGATTAGGAAAATGTACGTAAAGATACGCGCGATTGACGTCGTACGGGTGCCACCAGAACGGCTGGGCGACGACCTTGACGCGGTGGTCAAGGAGATGCTTCGGGATAAGCTGGAAGGCCGGCTGGATAAGAAGGTCGGCATGTTCATCGCGATCCTCGACGTTGTGGATATCAAAGAAGGGCGGATAATGATTGGCGATGCGGGCGTCTATTATGAGACGGTATTTGACGCGCTCGTATTCAGACCGAAGATGCAGGAGATCGTGGAAGGCGAAGTGGTGGAGATCGTTGAGTTCGGCGCCTTTGTCGAGATAGGCCCGCTGGACGGGCTGTTGCATATCAGTCAGATTACTGATGAGTACATCTCGTACGACGAGAAGAACGCGAAGCTCGTAACGAAAGAGACGGGCAGGACGCTGGGTGAGGGTGATCGACTCCGCGCGCGAATCGTCGCTATCTCGCTCAACGAACGCGATCCCAGTGAGAGTAAGATTGGCTTAACGATGCGGCAGCCTGGTTTGGGGAAACTGGAGTGGCTCGAAGAGGAACGGCAGAAAGCGGCAGCGAAGGAGAAAGAAGCGGCGCAGAAGGCGAAACAAGCAGGAACAGGAGCGGCGAAGGAGGAACGATAATGGATAAGGCATGCAGAGATTGTCACCGACTGATAGAGACGGGGCGCGCGGTCTGTGTTTGCGGCTCGAATGCGATGAGCGCGGATTGGACCGGTTATCTTGCGGTCATCGATGCGGAAGGCTCGGCGATCGCGAAAAAATTAGAGATCACGAAGGCGGGTAGGTACGCCTTGAAGGTAAGATGAGGTGAGTGAGAAACTGAGATGGAAATCGAGATAGTGGAAAAGAAGGATAATCAATTGCTGAAGAGGAAGGAGATTTTTTTTAAGCTGAAGCATGAGGGAGCGTCACCAAGTAGAGCGGAAGCGCGAAGCACCTTGATTAAAGCGCTCACGTGCAGTTCTCACCTTCTCGTCATCGATCGGATGAACACAGAATACGGGAAGCGGGAGACGGTAGGCTATGCGAAGCTCTACGAGAATGAAGAGCGGCTGAACGAGATTGAGCGGAAGCATATCCTCACCCGGAACTTTGAGGGTGCTGGCGAGGCGAAAGCAGGGGCAGAGTAAACTTTAAACAGGGAGCGAAGAAAAGAACGATGGCGTCAATACACGGGTTTTACGATCTGGTCGAGGAAAAAGGGACGGTAAAGGCGCGCAGGAAGCGGAAGATATGCCCGCGATGCGGCGCGGGCGTGTTCCTGGCCGAGCATGAAGATCGGTATTCCTGCGGTAAATGCGGATACACCGAGTTCAGGAAGCAATAGCGGGTCGGAGACACGTTCGGGAACCCGCGGTAATATCCAGCACCCCTTTTGCCGTTTATTTCTCACGCGTGAGGTTCCATCCTACCTGTAGGATAACGGCGGTTGCGTGCGCTGCGTTGCGCTGCGCTGCGCTACGCGAAGCTCAAGAGCACGGCATTCACAAGATACGCGGACTTTTGAAGTACCCCTTCTCTGTCTTTGTCGCGTTCTGCAGCGCTTCTGACTGCTGTAACTGCTCCTTTGGCTCATCTTTCCGCACGACATCCTTGATGCCAATGACATGGTATGTCGGCTCAACGTCGGTCGTGTCTGCCTCATCAAGAACAGCGAAATAATCCAGGATCGAGCTCAATTGCCGCTCGAACAAGCCCTTCTCCGCTTCACTCAGCGCTATCCGCGCCAGCCATCCTATGTGCTCGATCTCTTCTTTTTTCAGCATACTGCAGAGCGCCTTCCACAACGTATCAAACGAATTTATCTACAGAAATACCTTATTCTTCATACGGTAGGAAGTACCAAAGATCGATGACCAGAGCAGTCATCCTCGCAGGCGGCTTCGGAATGCGGCTCAGACCGCTCACCGCTACGGTGCCGAAGGCGATGATCCCGCTCGTGAATCGGCCGGTGATCGATTATATCCTGGATTACCTTGTAGGCTACGGCTTGAACGATATTGTCATCACTACGAACTATCTGCGCGAGCAGACGATCGAGTATCTCACCAGGCGTAGAGCTGATTTGAAGATTGCGTATCCCGCGGAGCCCTCGCCGTTAGGTACTGCGGGCTCGGTGAAGAACGCGGCGATTAGCGAGCGGATGCTGGTCATTCAAGGCGATAACATCACGGAAATAGACCTGCGAAAGCTCCTGCGGTTTCACGATGAGCACGGGGGGCTGGTGACCATTGCCCTGCTGCCCGTGTCGGATCCGTGCCTCTTCGGGATTGCAAAGCTCGATGCGACCGGTAAGATCCTGGCGTTCAAGGAGAAGCCCGCTCAGGGCGCGTGCTTCTCTAACCTCGCGAACACCGGCTGTACATCCTGGAGCCAGAGGCGCTCGGGTATGTACCTGCTGGTCGTGCGTTCGATTTTTCCAAGGACCTCTTCCCGCGGCTCGTCGCGCAGGGCGAAATTTACGGGTGTCTCGTTGAGGGCTTCTGGGCCGATGTAGGCAATCTCGACGGCTATCTGGCGGCGAGCAGATGGATACTGGAGAAGGGTGGCTTCCGGTGTGCTGATACCGCGGAGATTGACGATTGCGATATCCAGGGCACGGTGGCGATTGGCGAGCACGCGCGGGTTGATACTTCGGTCGTGCGCGGGCCCGCGGTCATCGGCAGCCGTGCAACGCTACGCAAGAGCAAGCTGTACAGCTCAGTAGTGCTTCCCGGGGCGATGCTGGCTGGTACGATACTCCATAACAGCATCATCCAGCAGAATGCAGTAATCGAAGGTGAAGAGATCGTGAATTGCATTCGATGACCTACCTGTGGATAGGCGGGTTATCTATTCAGCCTCTCTTTTCTGCACTCGCGCTTTTACCGCTTTATAGAGTTCCACAACGAGGAAGATCGAGATACTGGTACCGAGCGCCAGCCCCCATTCACGACCCGATAAGGGGACTGAGTGGAAGAATTGCGCGATGCAGGGGAGCTGAACCGCGAAGAGCAGGAGCACAAGCGACCCGAACACGCCGAGAATCAGCCATCTGTTTGAGAATACCCCGACCCGGAAGAGCGAATGCCGTGCAGAGCGGCAATTGAAGGCGTTGATCAGCTCGTAGAGGATAAAGGTCGTGAAGACCATCGTTTGCGCCTTCGGGAGCGCGGAACGGGGCAGATAGTGGAGAAAGATACCGAGGCAACCGATGACAATCACGGCGGCCATAAGTGCGAGCATCTTGAGCATGCCGCCGGTGAAGACCCGTTCGTTCGGGTCTCGCGGCGGCCGGTCCATAATATCGGGATCCGGGGGATCAACACCCAACCCCATCGCGGGTAAGTCCTCGATGACGATATTCGCCCAGAGGATCTGAATCGCGATCAACGGAAAAGGGAGCCCGTAGAAGAACGCGCCCGCCAAAAGACAGACCTCCGCAACGCCGTACGAGAGGATGTAGGTGAGATATTTCTTGACGTTATCGTAAATGGCTCGGCCTTCGTGGATCGCGGCCACGATCGTGGCGAAATTATTGTCTGTCAGCACCAGATCTGCGGCTTCCTTCGCTACATCGGTTCCGGAGTTCATAGCGATACCCGCGTCGCTCCGTTTCAACGCCGGTGCGTCGTTGATCCCGTCGCCGGTCATCGCAACCACCGCACCGTTCCGCTGCAAGACCTCGACGATCCTCAATTTGTGCTCGGGCGAGACGCGCGAGTAGACGCGAACGGTATTCGCGATGCGTTCAAATTCCTCGTCGCTCAATCGCTCCAGCTCCGCACCGGTCAGTACCTGATCGTCCTCCAGGGACCCCGGCACGATCCCGAGCTCCTTTGCGATTGCCATCGCGGTAAGTTTATGGTCACCGGTGATCATGATAGGGACGATCCCTGCCCGTTTGCAGTACTCGATCGCTTCTTTTACCTCCTCCCGCGGCGGGTCAGTCATGCCCAGGAGTCCAACGAAGATGAGATCCTGCTCCACCGCTTCAGGCGTGAGTTGCTCCAGTTCATCTTCCCTCAATTCGCGATACGCCACGCCAATGAGCCGATAGGCACGTGCGGCGAGCTCATCGCACAGCGTTAGTATCTCGTTTCGCTCTTCCGTGCTGAGCTGCTCTTGCTTTACCTCGCCGTTGCTCTCGCGGTAGATACAGTTAGAGAGCTGCAACAGTGCCTCCGGGGCGCCTTTGACGTACGCTATTATTTTCCCTGTTTCCGTGTCCCGATGAATGGTGGTCATTCGCATCCGATCTCGTTCAAAGGGGATTTCGCTTTCACGCGGGTAGCGCTGCTCCAGGTCCTGCTTCTTGAAGCCCATCTTCTGGGCGGCGACCACCAATGCACCTTCGGTTGGAGCGCCATTGATCTTAACATCTGCATATTCCGTCCTGATGCTACTATCATTACAGAGCGCTGCGATCTGCACGACCATCCGTAGCGCAGCAGTCGTGGCGGAATCCAGTTGCTCGCCGGTCTCCTGGTCCAGGAATTCGCCTTCTGGCTCATAGCCCACACCGGTAACCTCAATCATCTGTCCGTTCGCATACAAGGTGCGAACAGTCATCTCGTTCTTTGTTAGCGTTCCGGTTTTATCCGCGCAGATCGTAGTGATACAGCCCAGGGTCTCGACAGCCGGTAATTTACGCACGATCGCCTTCTTCCGTGCCATCCGCTGCACCCCCACCGCAAGTGTTCCAGTGATGATGAGCGGCAGCGTCTCGGGGACAATCGCGACCGCCAGGCTGATACCCCAGATAAGCATTACCAGGAACTCGTAGCCGCGCAGCACCCCGACCGCCAGAATAGCCGCGCAGATGATCACGTACGCGGTGCTCAACCACTTTCCGATCTCGTTAATCCGTCGTTTGAGTGGGGTTTCCATTTCAGGCTCGGAAGCGAGCATCCCGGCAATCTTCCCGAACTCCGTATGCATGCCGGTTGCAGTAACCACGCCCCTTCCCCGGCCTTCCAGGACGGTGGTGCCCGAATAGACCATATTGCTCCGCTCCGCGAGGTTCACGTCCGCCTCTGTCAGTAGTGCCGAGGTGTCCTTGTTCACGGGAACTGATTCACCGGTCAGAGGTGACTCGTCTACCGTGAGCTTCTTACTCTCGATGAGCCGTGCATCCGCGGGCACGCGGTCGCCCGGCCGGAGTACCAGAATATCACCTGGCACGAGGTCATCCGTGCTTATGTTCTCCTCGGTGCCTGCACGGATCACCGCCGCGGTGGGCGCGGCGAGCTCTTTTAAGTGCTTGATCGCTTTTTCCGCGCGATACTCGAAGAGAAAGCCCAGAATAACGCAGAGCAGAACGGCTGCTGCGATCACGAGTGAGTCCACACGATCTCCGATCGCGGCGGAGATCACCGTTGCGGCGAGCAGGATAAGGATAAGCGCGTTTTTGAACTGTGCGAGCAAGAGCTTTGGCACAGAGAGTGGCTTCTCCGCGGTGAGCTCGTTCGGTCCAAACTGCGCCTGGCGCTGTTCCACCTCGGCCGTATCGAGCCCCGTATCAGAACTCCGAAACGCCTGAAGAACATCAGCGGACTCCTGTAGATACCATGCGGTTTCTGACCCATCCTCAGAATCAGAACTTATCGCAGTGCTCATTCAGATGCGTCCTAGCCGTAGGCGTTCGTAGCGATAGAGCGTGCGTCTATCAGGGCCGCTGGCGAAGTCACTACGGTGCTTTATTTATAAACGGGTTCGAGCCATTTCATGTACTTCGGCTCACGTGCAGCGAGTACCGCAAAGAACTTCTTCTGGAGCACGCTCGTGACCTCTCCTTTTCTCCCTCCGCCGATCAGCACGCCATCTATCTCGCGTATCGGCGCCATCTCGGCGGCGGTCCCGGTGAAGAAAGCTTCGTCTGCCGCAAAGAGCTCTTCTTTCGTTATCCGCTTCTCTACAATCGTATAACCCATATCGCGCGCGAGCTCCATCACGGAAGCACGCGTGATCCCTGGCAAGATCGAGGAATCAGCTTTAGGTGTGTATAAGATCCCATCTGTGACGAGGAATATGTTCTCACCCGGACCTTCGGCGATATAACCCTTAGTATCAAGCAGTATCGCCTCACCAAAACCACGCGCCTTGGCGTCCAGGGAGGCTAAGATGGAATTGAGATAGTGCCC